>NZ_KV809084.1:0-168819 GCF_001812455.1 Corynebacterium sp. HMSC076C10 | reverse complement strand
CCCGATTTCAGACACACTTTCTGACCCTTAACCCGAATTTCTCGAAACCCTCTCTCTCGCTTGACAAGCAAATCGAGCAACTGCAAAGTCGCGGGTTGGACTGTGAAAAAGAAGCTCTCAAGCAAGTCCTACAGCGAATGAGCTACTACCGTTTCACTGGATACCTCTGGTGGTACTACGAAGACGACGAGCAGGAAAATGGCGAGCATCGTATTGAGAAAGGGACGCAGCTCGAGGATGTCTTGAGACTGTATGAATTTGACGCTCGTCTGCGGAGTCATATTTTAGAGCTGGCTCACATCATCGAAGTGTGGCTGCGTGCAGCAATTACAAATAAGCTGGCGGAGAATTATGGTCCTTTCGGCTATTTAGAAGCGAGGAATTTTCATGGTAGGGGAGCCTTTTCCCGTGATATTAAGGAATTGGAGGAGCGGCTTGAGCTAAGTGATGGAGAGCCGTTTATATCCTCTTACCGGAGGAAGTATCACGACCGGTTTCCACCCATTTGGATGGCAACGGAAATCATGAGTTTTGGTCAGTTGTCTAAGTGGTATGACAATATCGGTTCTGAAAGAATCCGGAAAGATATTGCAAAATCGGTAGGATTACCGGCTTCCATGATTCTTGTGAGTTTTCTTCGTGTTTTCACAATCTTTAGGAATGCTGCAGCTCATCACTCACGAGTCTGGAGTCGACGACCAAATATACGTGTCGCAGAACTCCGGAACATACCAGATTGCTTGAATCTCTTAGCAGACGCGGACAGCAATAAGATTTTCTATACACTCACAATTGCAGTTTTTATCGTCCAAAAAGTGCATCCAGACAACCAAGTGGTCGATAGTTTACGGGATTTGCTTGTGAGTGCAGATGAAGAGTGGCTTGCGTGGATGGATTTCCCTCAGGACTTTGAGTTTGATGCTATCTGGAATCCGAATAATTACTCAGGAGACTGACTTTGTGAACAGCTGGAGTAGGTATGTCGAGCCTATTGGTGCAGGCGTTACTTCAAAAGAATGATTGGAATTGCACCAATGATGTCCACCATTAGCTAGACCGCATGCCCGCGAACAGGTATGCGGTCTTGCCTTTTAGCCAGTGATGGCTAGGCGGATTCTTTCGACTGCATCCGTTACAGCAATTTCAAGCCAGTTTTCCGCTGCTGTATTCACGGCGTTGTATGCGTGCGTTTGGATAGCGATTGCGTTGGTAATCCAGGGTGCGGGGGTGCCGTCGATGTGGAGGAGTGCTTGTTCTGACCATTCTTCGAGAGCAAGCCCGACGATGTGCTTGTCAACAATCATGTTGTGGTCATCGGCGAGCTCGTTTGTGACAAGTTCTGCGAGTCGAAAGAGCGTCCCGGTGACGGCAAGTCCGATTGGAATAGTGGCGTAGCGTGGCATTTTCTCTCCTTGCGTGATTGCGGTGACCATCTTTGGTGTGGTACCCGTCCTCGTTTTTTGCCTGAGAAGGCACGGAGTGCCGATTAGGTCGAGCTAAGTGGAATGCAAGTCCAGGTATCCGAGGAGGGAGAAAAAGTTTTCTGCGGAATAAGCGCAAGGAGCGGTACGCGACTGAAGCGCGTAGAAAAGTTTTTTGGAGGGAATCGGACGACGACGTCGCTGGACTTGCGTGGAGCGGGTCGACCGTATAATCGCCGCAGGCTTCTCATGGAAAAACGAGATTTAAGGATCGATCTCGATTCTTAAAAGAAAATGCCCCATGCTGTGCATGGGGTTCCGTATGTGGTCATGCCCGCATGACCGCCTGCCCGCATGCGGGCGTTGCGGTCTTATGCCTCTGTAGCATCACTATCAGCTGAGATATATTCGTGAGTTTCGGACTGGGGCTGGCTATTACCTTGCTCTGTTTGGCTGTCATTGAGCTGAATGCCATTGGGGTAAGCCGATTGTGCGAAAGCGAACGCATCGACTTGTGATTGGTCAATGTCAATGTTTTCCAGCTGGTCGTTAATCCACGTTTGGGCCTCATCGGTAAAGGAGTGGACGTTGCACGCGGCCATACCAAGATAGACGGTGTCGTCAGGCTCACGGTTTAGTAGGCCAGAGTCAAATACGGCGTTGAGGGTTTCGCGTGTGACATCGTGATTGATGATGATTTGGCGGCGGTCGTCGTCGAGGTCGATGTGGGGTGCATTTTTCGGTCAGCGTTGTGAAGATTTCTTCGTTGCCGTCTTCTTCATGGGTGAGAGTAATGCCGGGTCGTCCACCATTAATGTAGCGGTCGACCGTGACCTTGAGGTCGAAGTGTCGCCCATAGAAGTCCAGTGGAACATCCCAGTTTTGCTGAGCCATCGTGGGGGTTTTCCTTTCGTAGTCGTGTGCGTGTGTATAGCGGTCGAAGTGTTGGTCGAGCCGGTTCTTTGTTGCGTCGGTTTCATGCTGTTGAGCAAACAGTTCGTCGATGGTCAGGTCAGCGTCATCGTGTGAGGCTGGTTGGCATATTTGCTTGTAGAAGTTGTGGAATGGTGCCGAATTTAGCGTGGTGCCAGCCATGGAAGCCGCAGAGACATCATGTAGCTGACTGATGTGTCCGTCCCAGGCCAGCTCAATGTCGTATCTGGTAGCTAGGGTTTCCATGAGCGCGCGTGTTGTGCGTCCGTTTCCCTCTCGGAAGGCGTGGATTTCGTTCAGCTCGCAATGAAGATAAGCCAGAGCTTCGATTTTGTCGTCGTAGTTAGCTGAGTCCAGTGCGTCAACGACTTCGTCGAGTTCAGCAATCCGCGCTTCAACGGTGGTATGGCTCGCAAAAGTGGCGTAGCCGTCGGGGTGACTGGCGCTGGGGATCGTCATGTCGAGATCACGGAACTGTCCGGCCCAGTCGTAGCAATCCTGGAAGAGGTGTTCGTGCGTTTGAGCGAGCTGATTGGAAAGTGTCCCATCAAATCCAAGCGCAGGCAGGGTCAAGCTGCGCCTGAGAGATAATTGTCCCTCGGCCTGTTGCCACGCCTGTTCGTCTGTGATGCCTTGCTTATTTCGTAGCGTATTCGTGCCGGGGAAAAGGAGATTGTCCCAGCGTTCCTGCTGCGTCACTGGCTTGAGTCTTCGTTCGGAATGAAGCCCAGTTTGCGAATCTCGTCAGCAGCTGTGGATTGACCTCGGGCTAGGCGGTACGCCGCTTTAATATCCTCTTCGTCGAGGTGGACTCCCTCGGCTTGTGTGGAGGCAATGGCATTGCGGACTTTACGTTCATTTCGATCCATAGGGTGAGTGTATAGTCCATCACAATTTTTCGTAATGCGCTGCCCGCATGCCGGCGTGCGGGGCTGCGGGCATGCCCGCATGGCCGCTATTCGCCGTGCTTGCACTTAATCATCAGGTCGTAGCTGTCCTTAAGTCTTTGATCTCTTTCTTCCCATGACAGAGTGTTGGCGTCTTCCAAGGATTGCTGTGATACTCCTGGCAGGACGTCGTCGCCTTGGTCAGGTTGTTCAGCGCAAGGGTCAATGCCCGTCTGTTCAATTTGCTGTTCCCGCCAGTTCTTACCGTCTTCGCGCTTATGCAAGACTTCACCGAAGAGGACGAACGGGGTGGCGATGACAACATAGAGAATTGCGCAAATGATGCCGAGCGGAACGAAGCGAATTAGAAAATCGGTCAGGTTGCGGAATTTGCGCCACAAAAAGACGGCTACGAAGAACATGAAAATGTAGTAAGGCATCATGGGAATATCCCTTCTCTATGCGGTCAGTACCGCGTGCGGTCAGACAGGCATGTTGGAAGTCTGGGTAGTTGCGAGATGAAGAAGTATAAAGCTGTTCAATCGAGCAAGTTTGTGTTGCTCGATTGAGTGCTTTTGAATTAGGCGTAGTTGACTGCTGGTGCAATGCGGGCAGGTGCCATGATTGCGATTGCTGCTGCGCAGAGGAAAACGGCAAGGATCTTGAGCGTTGACCAGTCACCGCCGAGCAGTCCGCCGTAGAGGACGTATACGACTGAGACCACGGCAGTTAGTGCGCCGACCGCTACCTTGTACAGTCCTTCGTTTCCAGTGCCGTCTATAGGAAGATAGATCAAACCGAAGCACAGGCCGATTAGTGCGGAGCACACTGCGAGAAACAGCGATTCAGATAGTTCGGGCACTGGTTGGTTGCTGAATGCGTTGATGGTGGCTGATACGAGGAAGATGACGGCGAATGCGACGACACCTCCGAGTACGGTGAGCGCACCGAGGTTGATAGCCAGCTTTTGAATGTCGTATTTCGGACGTTGCTGGTTGTCCTGGGGGTGATGCTCATAGTTAGTAGATGGGTAGGTCATGAGTCCTCTTTTCCGTGAAGTGTGGGCGTGCGGTCAGGCGGGCGTGTGGTCATGAGGGCATGATTGCACGGTGCTCGGATTAGGCGGTCTGAATTGCAGAACATTCTTTCGGTAGTGGTTTAGGAGTCGAGTAGGTCGGTGACGGCTTGTGTCACGATATCGGTGACCGTGCGCTGGTTTTCTGCGGCGTAAATGTTTAGCCGGTGTCGAAGTTCCGGGCTAATGCGAACGGTGAGATGGACGCGATTGTCAGTTTGGGCGGCTTGCGTGAAAGTATCGCGTGCGCGCTTTGGCGTGGTAGCTGGCTTGTGCATAGCATTGGTGGGTTTTCTCATTTGATTGTTTTCCTTCTTCTCGTGATTCATACGGTCATGCCCGTATGCGGGCTAGCTATTTTGCGGTAGGAATTCTGTGAGGATCTCATCGGCAACGCCGTCGTATCCGTGCCATTGGGAGGGGGTGGTGCCCCATGCTCGTTTGATTGCTTGACGTGCGAGAATGATGTTGGAAAAAGTTGGCACGCCAGCCTCATCGAGTGCGTTGAGTAAGTCTTCAAGCGTCGTGGTGTTTAGCTGCGCCGAGGTGATGAGTACGGCAGCAGGTTTGTCGTTGATGATTTCGAGCGTCTCCCACATGCGAGCTACTTCAATTCCAGATGGTGATGTCGGCACAATGACAGCGTCTGCCGTGCGTAGCGCGGCATCGATGAGTGTAGGGTCACCCGGTGGGCAGTCGATGAGCACAATGTCCGCGTCTGTAGGGGAAATGCTGATTGAGCGTTTGTTGACTGGAGTGACTGAAAATGGCAGCGGGTCGTTGGCTTCTGCTGCCAGAAGCGACCAGTCGGTAGATGATCCTTGAGGGTCAGCGTCGAGGACAGCAACTCTCTTGCCCAGAGTCGTGAAGTAGGTTGCCAGCATGATGGTTGAGGTGGTTTTTCCTGTGCCACCCTTGTTGTTGCATACTGCGATTGTGCTCATCGTCGAATGATTCCTTTCCTTGGCAGAAGTGAGCTGTGTTGCGTGGGTGATTGCGATAAGGCCTGTTGTGTCTGATGCGGTGTAGCGGGTGGTGGTTTGCACGCTGGAGTGGCCGAGCGCCTGTCGTATTGAGAGCAGGTCGTGAGAGGCCTGGTAGCCGACGGTGGCGAACCTGTGCCGCAATGGGTGTAGCGTCCATTCGTCGGGAAGTGCTTGCGAGGCGAGTTTGCTGATATAGCGAGGCGATAGGTGTCCATTGATGCGACCAGGAAAGAACCAAAGGGAGTTAACTTTGTGCGATCTGCGACGAAGCAGTCCGGCCAATGTGGTGGGAACAGGAAGAATTCGCTGTTTGCCACCTTTGCCGTCGATTGTGAGATTCCAAAGGCCAGAAGGTGAGACGGAAAAGTGATCTGTGCGCAGGTGTGCGATTTCCCCGGCACGGAGTCCAAGTTCAGCAGCCAGGCGTAGGATAAGCCCGGTGCGCTCTGTGGTATCAGTAAGTACCTTTGTGAGGATTTCCTCGGGAATTGGCCGGGGAGGTGGAACTGGGCGTTTGACGCTGGGAAGTGTAGGTAGCTCCGGGCAGTAAGAATCTGTCGCGTACCAGCGCAGAAACGTCCGCACGCTGGCGTGGTATGCGTGTCGGGTTTCCGGGTGCCAGTTTTTCTCGCCGCTCCAGGCAGTAAGAGATGATTCAGTAACTGTGCTAGGCGTAGGGGCATGAAGTTCACGCGCCAGACGTCGCACATGGCGGATGCGAGTATCGATAGTGGCCGGTCGTAGTCCTTGCGCTCGTAGGTGAACTTCCCAATTCCGAAGAGGGGTTTCCCACCCAGAGGGAATGGAGGCAAGGTTGGCGCGGTCACTGATAAGCATGAGTTCATTGGTTTCTTTTGTTCACTCTAGTGTTATGTAACTGTAACTGTTTGGAAAACCAAAGCTCAGTTAAGGGGCTTCTTTGTGGTCGTGCGGTCGATGGGGCTATGCCGCGAGCGGTCGTGCGGTCATGCCTTGTTGCGGTCTCCTTGTCAGTGCTTTGTAGGGCGTGATTGTGTGTATGAACATGCTGCTGCGCCCCACACGTGCAAGTGTCTTGATGCGGGCTTGCGGGTATGCGGGCATGACCGCGTTTGGTCGTGGCCGCACGCGGTCATTGGGGTTAAAAAAATATGTTGTGCCTGCCAAGAGCCATTTTTGTAGAGCCAGAGCGTGTTAGGCCAGGCATTAATGTTGGCTAATGACCCAGAGGTCGTAGGTTCGAATCCTGCCCCCGCCACTAAGAAAAGACCCCTACCGGTGCAACGCCGGTAGGGGTCTTCTTTTTTCTGGGGCCAAATCACCGTTTTTCACCGTTTTTTTGGGGGGGGGTAAGTCGTTGGGTAGCCGTTGGGTCTGACGAACTCGCGCACTGCACAACCGGGCATTAAAGGGGCGGTCATCAGAAATGCAGTGTGAGGCGCTGCTCGATTAGTCGGCCTGAAGGTACTTAGCTTGAGGGGGTGCTGGGTTGATTCCGGTCGATTTGCCTCAGCTCATGTACGCGCTGCTGGCTTTCGGTTTCACATATCGATGAATTATTCACTTATGGATACGCTGGAGCGCATCGATAGGTGAATCATGCATCGATAAGTGAGCGCAGCGCTAGGAAATAGCTGGCAGACGGGCCTGGTCAGTCCACGGTGGGGTCGCAACAGTAGAGGGCGGGAGAAAACTTTTCCTGTCCCCGCCCTCTATAAAGAACTCTACGAAGCCCTGGCTTTCGATTTCTTCAGCATGATCATCGGCAGAATCAACAGGACTAGCCCACCGATAAGCGCTACTCCACCGAATAGCCACACCAGTCCGGCGTGTTGAACAGTGGGGCAAAAATTATCACGCCGAGTAGCGCGAAGAATCCCCACTGCGCCAGGTACATGCCTACGGAATAGGACCACATCGTTCGCGCGCGCTGGCGCACCTTGGCATCGAAATCCATTGTGAATGGCAGGGCACCGAAGACTGCCGCGATGAGAATGGTCGCGTAGTCGCCGAAATGCTCGCTGAACTGGATTATTCCCAAAGCGTTGGGGCCTAGCAGCAAGCCGAGCAAGCCCGCAGTAATCGGTGCGGGGATGAGAAGCTTTTGGAACCAGGGGATGAACCGCCGCATCAAAAAACCACCTACCCAGTTCATTCTGGGAGGTGGTTTTGGTTGAGGTCAGACGGTTTTACTGTCGCCCATTCCTAATGCGCGACCAAGCCGCCGCGATAACCACGCCAGCGCATGCGATGGCGAGGTAGGCCCACACGTGATCACCGCTGGTCTGAATGGTCTTTGGCGGAGCAGGAGTGTTCTCCGCAGTCAGCACACTTTCTGTGTCACGGCCGGAGGTGATGTCATCGATCCAGTCAGCAGTGCCAGCGAGGGTAGTTATAGCCGCGCTGGGGGAGGGCAGGTCAGGGTCGCCATTGGAGGTTCCGGCGGTAGCGAGACCAGCGAGCTTTCCGTCGACGAAGAATGGGCCGCCGGAGTCGCCTCCCTGCATACCCGCGCCAGAAACGGAATGTGCGTCCAGGATGGCGCTTTGAATCATTGGCATCATGGCAGCGTCGGCTGGGATACTTTCTGTCCCTGCCGGGATCGACTCGGTTTTGGAGTCATCTGGCATGGCAGCTCCTGGCTGCATCTCCATTGATTCCATAGCGTCACCCGGAACAGCGCCGCCCGGAATAGCCTCACCCGGAACAGCTTCGCCTGGAGTAGCGTCACCCGGAACAGCACCGCCAGGCGCAGCCTCACCTGGAGTTCCTTCAGTGGGGCCTCCTCCCAGCAGCTCATTGACGACCATCTTGGTCATCGGAAGCTGCCCGGATCGTGCCATGGACGAGCTGCTGCTCCAGCCATAGAGAGTTCCCGTCTGTCCAGGTGTGGGGATATCGCGGGAGACCTTCGCCGGGGTCGCGTCGGTGACCTTTTGGGTCAGGTGAAGCAATCCCGCATCAGACATTGGAGAAAGCGCCCAAGAATCGGCATCGTAGACCTTCCCACCGATGCGGGCCTGGGTCCCTTCGTTGTTCACAGACTCCAGGCAGTGGCGTGCGGTGAGTACCCACTGGTCGGCAACCAGCGTGCCGGTGCAGTCACCGAAATTACCGATTTTGCCAATCTTCAGCGCAGCCACAGAACCGCTTTCAGCATTGGCGGGTGCGGGTTCGCCGTTTTCCAATGCAAGAGCTGGAGTCGCAGATAGAAGCAGGGTGCTGCTAACAATTGCTGCGATGGAAAAAGATGTTTTCTTCACGGTTATTTCCCCTTCCCAGAAGGAACAATGGCCTTGATTGCGGTGGCAACGAGTTTTTCGGCAGGGCCCTGTCCGACAAATTTCTTCCAGAGGCTAGCGATGACGAGGAAGAATACGATGAAACCTGCTGCAGACAACGTGGAATGCAATGCAACATTCTGCTGCCAATAAAATGCGGTGAGAACGTGCAGGATGTAGATGGTCAGCGACATTGTTCCCATAGCCGCGAATGGGTAAACCACAGCTGGGAAGCGATCGCCGACGAAAAGGCACAAGTGCAGCACAATGGCGGCAACTGCGACGGAGAGAATGATTTCTCCGAAGACGCCAGTGTGTCCGGTAAAGCGGAGCCAGCCAGCAATCTCGGGATCAAATCGGAAGTACATGCCGACGGCCGTGATGACAGCACTGACAGCGGTGACAATCCAGCTCAACCGAGCATTGGCGCTGTTCTCAGAGTTGGAAGTGTCTTGCAGGCGACTGCGTAGGTAGACGTCGTAAAGCAGCATGCCGCCGATGAAATATGCGATCCACGCGAGTAGCGGATAGATCTGCGGCAGCGTCATAGGAGCGTACTTGATTGTGGCGGCGATGGTGGCGGCGATGAAGAAGCCGACTCGCCACCAGGTTCCGAGCGCTGGCATCCAGGAAACCAGCATCATTACCAGGCCCATGATGACGAGGACCACCTGAATTTCTCCACCCACCGGCAATAGCGCCAGGCCGATGAGAATGATCAGGGCACCGCGAGTGATCAGGCGCAAGAAGGTAGTGCTGCTGTAATTGCGGCCGATAATCATCATTGTGGCGCCGGCGATAATGGCGAACAGTGATGAGGGTAGGCCAGAGAGCACAACCTTTGTGCTCCAAAGTAGTGAGGCCATATGGACAATGATCATGCCGATGATGGCGAGTGAGCGCGCTATATCGAGCCCCACAATTCGGGTAGGTTTATTCACCCCGGATTTCTCCTTTACTACAACTTATAGGGAGGTGCTCTTTGGTAAAAAGCACTCTCTACAAACGGCGTATTGAAAACGACTTTCTAGTTGTAGCAACCGAACCTGACAATACATTAAGTGACTATGTGTAAATCATGGTGTTTCGTCTGTGTTTTTACTGGGAAACTAGCGCGCTCAAAAAGCTAAGAGGCAGGCGTAACCTGGTGGCATGACATCGATGCTGACGAGTTTCACCTGGGCAGAGGTGCCAGGCGTCTTCCTCGCGTACCTATTAATCATTGCCATCCCCACCGCTCTCGCATGGGTGGGTGCCGCATGGTTGGTCAAAAAATACGGCGAGCGTATCGCATTTGGGCACACGATTTTCGTCTTTGTCGCAGCATTCCTAATCTGCTTTTGTACGCTCGCGTGGACACTTGAGGGCGAATACGACTACTCGCCGTGGCAGGTTTTCTGCAGCGGCTTTGCGATGGTCATCCTCACTGCCTCTGCCATGATGCGCGTGGCCGTCCCAACTCTGAACCTGCTGCCCACCTGGTGGGCTGCCGTCGCCGGCTACGCCCTGTGCTGGAGCATCATTGCCGGCACCGACGACACCACCGGGCTCTGGGCAGTCGGCCTGATGTTCCTGCTCCTCGGCCTCATCGCAGGCGTCGGCGCAGTCGTGTGGCTTACGCTGGCGATAAGGCGGCTTTTGTTGGATTCTGCCGCTTAGGGATTCTTAGTGTAACGGAGTTCGACAGCTAACTCGTCGATACGGTGCTCGAGGTCATCGCGAATTAGGTCCATGCGTTCTTTTCCGTCGATGCCTCGTTTTGAAGGCTCGTCAGTAAGCCAACGCTCGAGTGAGCCTTGAGCGTCCGAGGGGAGCTCTACATGAGCGGCATCGCCGATGATGACAACACGATCTGCAGTCCGGAGAATCGTGGGGTCAATCGGCTTTGGTGATGCACCGTCCATAGAAGCGCCGATTTCTGCAACTGATTTGGCTGCAAGCGCATTGGTAGTAGTTTTGGGGTTCGTTCCTGCTGAAAGGGCGATGAACTGCGTGGCATATTTTGCACGCGCAATGGCCTCGGCCATCTGGGATTTACCGGCATTTGCCACGCAGATGAAAAGTACCTTCGGGATTTCCTTCATTTCAGAATCCTTTTTCTATAGTTTGTCCGGTACGGAAAGGTCATTAGGGAAAAGGCGCGGCCCGAGCCAGCGGGTGACGTAGACAAGTGCAACGAGTACGGGTACTTCAATAAGTGGTCCAATCGTTCCCGCAAGTGCTTGCTGGGACAATGGGCCGAAGGTGCCAATCGCAACCGCAATTGCCAACTCGAAGTTATTTCCGGCGGCCGTAAAGGCAATCGATGCGGAGGTTGCGTAGTTCATGCCCGCGGCCTTGGCCGAAGTGAGAGCGATCGCGAACATGGCGAGGAAGTAGATCACTAGTGGTAGTGCCACTTTCGCAACGGTCCAGGGATTCTCAAGAATCTGCTGTGACTGAAGCGCAAAGAGCAACACGATTGTGTATAGAAGGCCGGCAAGTGCCAATGGTGAGATTTTGGGCAAGTACTCATTTTCATACCAGTCGCGACCACGGGTGCGTTCACCAATTATGCGTGATGCCGCGCCAGCCAGAAGCGGAATACCGAGGAATACCACTACAGATAGTGCGATTGCCCAAAAAGAAAAGGTGGCGGAAGTGGTTTCCAGTCCCAACCAGGAGGGCAGAATCTGCAGGTAGAACCACCCTAGAGCGCCGAACATGAAAATTTGAAATAGCGAGTTGACGGCCACCAATACGGCAGCGACTTCAGTATCGCCGCAAGATAGGTCGTTCCAGACCAAAACCATTGCAATGCAGCGGGCGAGACCGACGATGATCACGCCAGTGCGCAGTTCTGGACTATCACTGAGGAATATCCAGGCAAGGGTGAACATCAGTGCGGGGCCGAGAATCCAATTGAGGAAGACTGTGATGCCCATCAGCTTCCTTGATGTCAAAATTTTGCCCGTTTTGTCGTATCGAACCTTTGCGAGCGGTGGGTACATCATGACCAGCAATCCGATGGCGATTGGTACGGAAATTGTCGTAATTTTTGCCTCTGCCAGCCAGTTCACAAGTGACGGTGCAATTTTGCCCAGAATGAGGCCAATTGCCATTGCAGCTGCAATCCATAGCGGCAAGAAGCGGTCTAGGAAGCTGAGTGACTTTGTAGTCTGTGTCATAGTTTCCGGTGTAATCAATATATCGATGATTGTCAATATATTTAGAGGGGAGGCCGTGTAGCCTCAACGGGTATGGACGAAATCTCAGAATGCTGTGCACTTGGCGGTCGGCCTCTCGACGCGGCGGAAGCGCAGGCTGCGGCAACGCTCTTCAAAGCGCTGGCGCAACCGGCGCGCCTGCAAATTTTGTCTCAGCTCGCTGCCGCTGGCTGTAGTCCGATGACCGTAGGGGAGCTGGCCGCTGTTTCTGGGCTTAGTCAGCCGACGGTGTCGCATCATTTAAAGACCATGGCGGATGCCGGGCTGCTAACTAGGTCTAAGAGTGGACGGGTGGTAACCCATGAGGTACGCCCTGAGGTATTTGCTGAGCTGCGACGTATCCTGGATATCGGTCACGCGGACGGGAGATAGTGAGCCGCTCGTCGCAAATTGCGATAGGTTGGAAAACCCTGTTTACCCGCCCAGGCGCTTGACGACGGCGTCGTGAAGCACCCCATTCGTCGCAACTGCGTCCCCGCCGTGCGGCCCGTCGACTCCCGCTAGGGAAGTGAAGTGGCCGCCAGCTTCCTCCACCAGGATCGCAAGCGCTGCCAGGTCCCACAGGGAAACCTCCGGCTCTGCGGCGACATCGACCGCACCCTCGGCTACCAGGCAGTAGGAGAAGAAGTCGCCATAGCCACGCAGGCGCCAGGCGTCATCGGTGAGACCGATGAAGTTATCGCGCAGGTCGCGCTCGGCCCAGCCGGTGAGCGAAGAGTTGGAAATTGAGCAGTCCGCGATGTCTGCCACCTTCGAGACCTCAATGCGGCGCTGAGCGGCTTCCCGGCCGCCGACGTGGGTGCGCTTGAATGCGCCGTTGCCCTTGGATGCCCACCAGCGACGGCCCAGTGCTGGGGCAGAGACTACGCCGACAACCGGCTTGCCGTCCTCCAGCAGGGCAATCAAGGTGGCCCAGACCGGGACATTGCGCACGAAGTTCTTAGTGCCGTCGATGGGGTCGATGACCCACTGGCGTCCCTCAAACACAGCTTCGCCACCGAATTCTTCGCCGAGAACTTCATCGCTCGGGCGCTTGTCCGACAGAATCTCGCGGAGCAGTTTTTCGCACGCGATATCGGCATCGGAGACCGGTGTCAGGTCGGGCTTGGACTCGACGATTAGATTGGCCGCCTCGAAGCGGGACATCGTGAGCTCGTCGGCTGCGTCGGCAAGCGAGAGTGCGAGGGCGAGATCTTCGGAGTAAGAGGTGGTCATGGCCGAAATTCTAGCGCAGAACCTCACGTAACTCTGCGACCTGGCCACTCGAGCCCGCGAGCTTCCAGCGCCCCACCGACGTGCATTCGCCGCCTGCGCCCGAGATAAGCGCATACCCAGGCAGCCAGTCCCAGGCTGCAACGTCGCGCTGGAACCACACGCCGATGCGGCCGTCGGCCACGCCTGCCATATCTACCGACGCCGAGCCCAGCATGCGCCAGGTAGCGCTGCGGGACACCGCATCCAACCAGGACTTTGTGGCGGTGACCTCGGATTCCTCGCTCGAGCTCACCACCGTGGTGTGGAGGTAGGTCGCTGCGCAGACTTCCGAGAGGGGGCGGTCAGTGACCCGGAGGTCATCAACAGTGCCATCGAGGTTGATGCGAGTGGTCGGGAGATTGGGGCCACCAATCCAGCTCTCGCCCGTTGCCGGGCGGTGCACCGCGCCGAGGACGACCTCATCCGGATTGTTCGCATCGCCCATAACCAGCGCCAATGCGCTGCACCAGTAGTCCGAACCAGTGGTGAAGTTGTAGGTGCCATCGACAGGATCGATCACCCACGTGCGACCAGACTGGGACTCCTTCGCTGACCCTTCCTCGCCAAGAATGCCGTCCTCCGGGCGGAGCGCGGCCAAAGCCTCGACGACGAATTTCTCCGCTGCGCGGTCGGCCGCGGTGACGACGTCGGAAATCGATGTCTTGTACTCCGTGACCAGGCCTTCGTCGCGCATGCGAGCAGCAATGGCAGCGGCACGCTTCACGATGGCAACCGCAACACTGGTATCCGATGCCACAATCGACTCGGATACTTGGGAGAGGAAGAGTTCTAGGTCTTGGCTGGAATCTTGGTGCGGGTCTTGGCTGGAATCTTGGCTGGCGGTGGATTCAGACATACGTCCTATTGTGCACCGAAACAGGCGGTATAGCTAAGGTAGTACCCGTGAACCCGGATCTGAATGCTGACCTCAAAGAACTCGACGCGACGCTGACCACCATTGAGAAGGTGGTCGATGTCGACGAGCTTTCCGACCGGATCAGGGAGTTGGAAGCCCAGGCCGCCGACCCGTCGCTGTGGGATGACCCCGACCACGCGCAGCAGGTCACCAGCGCACTGTCGCAGGCGCAGGCGAAGAAGAAAAAGATCGACTCGCTGCGCGGGCGCCTCGACGATCTCTCCGTGATGTACGAACTCGCGGAAGAGGAGGGCGACCCCGACGCCGTCGAGATGGCCGACGCCGAACGCGCTGAGCTTCGTGCGGACATCGAATCTCTCGAGGTCACCACCATGCTTTCGGGGCCTTACGACGAGCGCGAGGCGGTCATCAACATCCGCTCCGGTGCCGGTGGCGTGGATGCCGCTGACTGGGCCGAGATGCTCATGCGCATGTACCTGCGCTGGGCCGACAAGCATGGGCATAAGGTCGAGGTTTACGACACGTCCTACGCTGAAGAGGCCGGCATCAAGTCCGCTACTTTCGTCGTCCATGGCGAGTACATGTACGGCACCCTCTCGGTCGAGCAGGGTGCGCACCGTCTGGTTCGTATTAGTCCTTTTGATAACCAAGGGCGCCGCCAGACTTCCTTCGCTGAGGTCGAGGTGCTGCCAGTTGTGGAGGAAACGGATCACATCGACATCCCCGAGTCAGATTTGCGTATCGACGTCTACCGCTCCTCCGGCCCAGGTGGGCAGTCGGTGAACACCACGGACTCCGCGGTCCGACTTACGCACGTCCCAACCGGCATCGTGGTGACCTGTCAGAACGAGAAGTCGCAGCACCAGAACAAGGCATCTGCCATGCGTGTTCTGCAGGCGAAGTTGCTGGAGAAGAAGCGCCAGGAAGAGCGCGCGGAGCTGGACGCTCTCGGCGCAGGCGGCAATGCCTCGTGGGGTAACCAGATGCGCTCCTATGTGCTGCACCCGTACCAGATGGTCAAGGATCTGCGTACCGAATACGAAGTCAACAACCCACAGTCGGTCCTCGACGGTGACCTCGACGGTTTCATTGAGGCCGGTATTCGCTGGCGCATGGCTCAGCAGTCCGAAGGGGAGTAGCCCTAGAAGGGCGGTTCGTCTTCGAGTGCTTCCGGTGCGGTGGGCTCGTCGGCTTCTGATTTTCTCTCGTTTTTGTTCATTCCCAGTTCTTCGCGAGCCTGATTTGTCAGCTCCTGTGATTCGCGGAGGTTTTCCAACCTCTGCTCGTTGTACTCTTTGAGTGTCTGTGCTTTCTTTGTCTTGCGCAGGTCGAAGGAGTAGCGACCGTGGCCGGAGAGCGGCCCTGATTCTGTGCTGATTAGGGCAGCTTTTTCAGCGCTCTGATCAGTGGCGGAGGTCCAGTACTCCACGCCGTCGATATCGCGCACGACATTCCAAAGACCGGCCGTTTTTAGATTGTGGTGGCGACGGCATAGGCAATGGAGGTTGGGCGTCTCGGTTTGGCCACCTTCGTCGGGATTCTCGTGGTTATACGGCTGAATGTGGTCGATGTCGCACTTCGTCGCATCGACATCGCATCCGGGAAAGCGACAGGTGCCGTCTCTACCTTGGATGTAAGTACGCTGTCGCTCTGTTGGCGAGTACTTTTCCGTTTTCTCGTCCGCTAGTAGCCGGATGCTAGTGACCCGATCGAGCCAGGATTCAGTGGCGATTTTGTTGATCCACCCCAGGCCACCGATCCAGGCGTTTTGGGGCTTGTCTTGGGTTAGTGGGCAGTACAGATTCAGTGTGGCGGTGACCTGGGCAGTCCCGTGCAGAAGATGTGAAAAGGCCTCGACAAAGTCGCAGTCCTGATCAGCGGTGATTTCCTCCAAGACCTTCTGAAACTCAATTGCCCGCTCAGGCATCAGTTCCATGGTGACTTCAGTGAGGTTGTCCTTTAACTCGAACGTTATAGATTCGCCAGTTTTTTGCTCGATGCCTTTTTGAAACGAAGTGATCGGCGGGTCGTACTCATTCTTCGGGCGCAATAGCGGGCTGACTTCATCAATAAGCCGCTGAATATTCTGTTGAAGGCTCCGAACTCCGCGAAGAACTTCACCATTGACTCTCGGAGTGATCAGCTCAAGGAGATGGTCTTCGAAATATCTCACAGCCGAGGGGTCATCCAATGGGAGGATGGCCGTGGCAATGACCCGCATGTGGGGAAGCGGTAGCTGTGCGCGTTTGAGCAGAAGCTCTTTTAACCGCGGGAGTCGCTCTAGTTGCATTCCGACATCGATGTACTGGAGTGTTCTCCCACGTGACATGCCAAGAGCTGGAGCGATTTTGGCGATGTAATCTTCGACATCTTTTGTTGAAGAAGAGGGAACACAAGCAAGGGCAAGCTTCAAGTCAGCTCGATTGCGGTCAATTCCAAGACGTGCTGGTGCTGTTTGAGAAATCTCATGGTGAAAGCGTGGTGCCGTCGCTTCCATTGCCGCAGCGTAAGTGCGTTTGCGTGGTATATGTTCCCCGCTGGCCATTGGTGAATCCCCCTGAAAGATAAGGCCTGGACGTTGAAATGTTGAAATAAGGAAGAGGTAGGGAAAGTATTTTCGACTAACTCTGAGTGTCAATTTTCCAAGCTTAAAGCAGCTCGGCTACGTTATTTGATGTTTTCAATCCTCGCTTTTAATCTTTCATGGCTCATTTTAATCGAACAGGTAAGCGAAGTAAAGGGGCATTTAAAGATTTTTGGGGAAAATAGTTTCGAACATTGCTATGGCGTGAGCTTTCGTGCGGTCGCGCTCTGGGTTAGCGTTCGACGCCGCCTGTTCCCGCAATCCCGTCACGGCGACCAATTCCACGCATTCCAGAGTGACTTGAGTGGCTTAAGTGATTAGAGTGTCTACTTATGATCACTTTCGACGGGGTTACCAAGTCCTACTCGACTTCTAGCCGACCAGCTCTCGACGACGTTTCAGTCCACATAGATAAAGGTGAGTTTGTCTTTCTCATTGGACCGTCGGGCTCTGGTAAGTCGACCTTCCTGCGCCTTATGGTGCGTGAAGAGAAAGTGGATTCAGGAAAACTGACGGTTGCAGACCAGGATCTAACCAAGATTTCTCGTCGCAACATCCCGAAATTGCGTCAAAAGGTGGGGTACGTCTTCCAGGACTTCCGCCTGCTGCCAAAGAAGACGGTGTACGAAAATGTCGCGTTCGCATTGCAGGTAATTGGCAAGCCGAAGGCGAAAATCGACAAGGCAGTTCCGGAAACGCTCGAAATGGTCGGGCTCTCGGGCAAGGAAAACCGCTACCCGCACGAGTTGTCTGGTGGTGAGCAGCAGCGCGTCGCCATTGCTCGCGCCTTCGTCAACCGCCCGCTCATCTTGCTTGCCGACGAGCCCACCGGCAACCTCGACCCAAGCACCTCCGGTGACATCATGCTCCTGCTTGACCGCATCAATCGCATGGGCACGACCGTTATTGTGTCGACTCACGACAACGATGCCGTGGACTCCATGCGTCGCCGCGTGCTGGAGCTGGAGCTGGGGCGTCTCGTGCGTGACGACGCCACGGGTGTTTACGGCCTGAACAATTAGCAGACAGTCCATCGGTAGAAGAACTCATTCGAAAGGTATTACTGACCTATGAAGACTCGCTTTGTCCTCGGTGAGGCTTTCTCCTCCTTGGGCCGAAACATCACGATGACCATCGCGATGATCATTACGACTGCGGTGTCGTTGGCGCTGCTGGCGACGGGCATCCTGGTTACTGAGCAGACCAGCCGCACGAAAGATCTTTATCTCGATCGCGTAGAAGTGCAGATCGAGCTGAATGAACAAATCTCCGCCGAGGATCAAACTTGCTCATCGCCGGAGTGTGCTGAGGTCGTCGGCAAGCTTGAAGAGGCTGACGGCATTGATTCGGTGACCTTCCGAAATCGTCAGCAAAACTTTGACCACTTCGTGGAGATGTTCAAGGACAGTGACCCCGTGCTCGTGGAAAATGCGACGCCGGAGTCGCTGCCGGCTGTCGTGATGGTGCGTCTGAGTGATCCGACCGATGTCAGCCCGCTCGATCCGATTCGGGAGCTACCACAGGTCGACCACGTTACTGATCAGCATGAAGAGATCGGTACTGCAGCTCAGAACCTGGACTCGGTTCGAAATGCGACCTTCCTGCTAGCGGCGGTGCAGGCCGTTGCCGCGGTGTTCCTGATTGCGAACATGGTGCAGATTGCGGCGTTTTCGCGTCGTAAGGAAGTTGAGATTATGCGCATGGTCGGTGCCAGCCGCTGGTTCACGCAGGCGCCGTTCGTCCTCGAGGCTGTGATTGCGTCGCTGATTGGTGGTGTGCTGGCTATCGGTGCGCTGTTCCTGGGCAAGGCGACGGTTATCGATCCGGCGCTGAGCAACCTGTACAAGGCACAGCTCCTGGCGCCGCTGACCAACGGCGATATTGGTGTAGTGGCGCCGATTGTGGTGCTTATCGGTATGGTCTTTGCTGGGCTTGTTGCACAGGTCACGCTGCGTCTTTACTCACGTGACTAGGGTTGCAAAAAGGTTAGCGATTAGGCCCCGCGGTTAAACCCGGCGAATAGGGTCGTCGCGCCCTGCCGGGTAAACTGTGGACTATGAATAATGACGACGTCCAGCGCCCACCGAAGCTCGACAAGAAGGCTTATGAGGCCGAGCTCAAAAAGCTCCAGGCAGAGCTCGTCGAAATGCAGCAGTGGGTGGTAGAAACCGGTGCCCGAATTGTCATCGTGATGGAGGGGCGTGACGCTGCCGGCAAGGGGTCGGCCATTAAGCGCATCACGCAGTACCTGAACCCTCGTACCTGTCGTATTGAGGCCCTGCCGGCTCCGACTAGCCGTGAGCAGGGTCAGTGGTACTTCCAGCGTTACGTCGAAAAGCTGCCGACTGCTGGTGAAATCGTGATTTTCGACCGCTCCTGGTACAACCGTGCCGGCGTTGAGCGTGTCATGGGCTTCTGCACTTCGCAGGAGTACCGTCGCTTCCTGCATCAAGCGCCGATTTTTGAGCGTCTGCTGGTCGAAGACGGCATTATCCTGCGTAAGTACTGGTTCTCTGTGTCGGACGAGGAGCAGGTTGCCCGCTTCAAGTCCCGTCGTGAGGATCCACTGCGCCGCTGGAAGCTCTCGCCGATGGATCTGGAGTCCATCACCCGCTGGGAGGATTACTCCCGTGCAAAGGATGAGATGTTCATCCACACCGATATCCCGTCCGCACCGTGGTTCACGGTTGAGTCTGAGGACAAGAAGCGTTCGCGTATCAATGTCATCAACCACCTGTTGACGACCATTCCGTACGAGCGCATTCAGCGCGATGTTCCGGAAATCCCGGAGCGTCCGGAGTCGGAGGGAAGCTACGAGCGTCCGCCGCGCACTGAGTTCCGCTATGTGCCGGACGTTGCTGCCAATCTCGAGGCTGACCGCGTGAAGGGCGCAGGCAAGTCCGATAAGAAGGGCAAGAAGCACAAGAAGGACAAGAAGAGCAAGAAGAAGTAGCTCCTTAGTCTCAGTGAGGTTCTGGTCGTCAGAACCTTCCTGTTAGGACCTTTCCCTGGTTAGTTATCTGTGTCACACTGGGTGACATGACTGCTACTGATAACGGTTCTGGCACTGCACGCACCGAGGTCGATGAGCCGAAGGTGCTGCGAGAAGTCCACGGGCGATCTGGTCACCTTCGGCTGAATAGGCCGAAGGCACTTAATTCGCTCGATTTGGATATGGTCACCGAGGTCGTCGAGGGGCTCCGCGCATGGCGTGACGACGACTCGGTGGACCACATTGTTGTTTCATCCGGTCACCCCAAGGCGTTTTGTGCCGGTGGTGATGTGCGCGCAGTTCGGCAGGCTGTGCTCGATGGCGTTCCGGAGCAGGGGGAGGAGTTTTTCCGGGATGAGTACGAGATGAACGCGATGATTGCGGAATTCGCGCAGTCCAAGCCATATATCGCGATTATTGATGGCATCGCTATGGGCGGTGGCCTTGGTGTTTCCATGCACGGCTCCCACCGAATCGTGACCGAGCGTGCCAGCGCTTCCATGCCAGAAATGGCAATCGGCTTTATTCCCGACGTTGGAATTACCCACTTTTCGCAGCATGTGAACATGCGGTTAGGAGGGCCCTCGTCGGCAATCGCGAGGTTTACCGGGCTGACCGGTTACCGCCTAACTGCGGCGGACATGCTGTGGTCTGGATGGGCGACACATGCGGTGCCATCCGCGCAGCTGGACGAGTTTGGTGCGGCTCTGGACCGCGATGGAATTGATTCGGCGCTCGCGGAGTATGCGCTCGATGTGGACTCAGCTGAGGCTCGTGATCTGCTCGGGGATCCGCAGTTGGCCGAGTGGAGCGACTGCATTGAGGCTTGCTTTGGGGCTGATACCTGGGCGGAGATTGAGCGAGCTCTCAACGAAGCCGCTGAGGCGGGCTCCTGTGCATCGTCAACAGTGGAGACTTTTCGCGACCTGCTGGCACCCGCCAACCCGGAAAGTCTCGTAGCGGCCGTGGAACTCTATGCGGCTAACTCGGCCCACGAGGTCACCTTGCAGGAGGCGCTAGACCGGGAAATGAGGCTTGGCGCTTACATGCGTCAGCACCCCAATTTTGCCGAAGGCGTGCGGGCAGTGTTGGTGGATAAGGACCGCGACGCCGCCTTTAAGCCCGCTACCGTGCAGGAAGTTGATGTCGAAGAGATTCGACAGCACCTTCGTTAGACAAAGCTGTGGCGGCCAGTCGTCGGCGCGAAATCATCGGCGATCATGGCCGCCAATTCGAGATAGCTCTGGGTGGTGGCGGGCTGGAGATTGTCCAGCTCGATATTGGCACCATTTGCGATATGCGGATCATAGGGGATGACCTGTACTGCGCGGCAGCGCTGGGCAAATAACTCGTGTACGGTCTCTGTGGACAGTCCCTGTTTATTTAGCTCGTTGACCACCACGACAGTGGTAGAGACCAGCCGTTCGAAGCCGTGCGCTGAAAGCCAATCCAATGTCGTCCAGGCGCTTTTCACGCCGTCCAGTGCAGGCGTGGTGACCAGCACCAGACAATTGGCCGCAGACAGAATCGAAGCGGAGATGGGCTGCGTCAGGCCGGTACCGCAGTCTGTCAGACTCACGTTGTAATGCCGCCGAAGGATGTCGAGGGCCGCGCAGTATTCGCCGTCGGAAAGCGCGATCGTCGATGTCGGATTTTGGTCGCTGCCGACAACCTCCAGCCGTGACGGCGTGTGTGATGTATATGCGCGGACCTGCGCGTATTTGTCCGTATCCGGGGCTCGGAGCAGATCGCGAATAGATGCGGGATTGGCTGCGGTGACGCGTGCGCCGAGGGTGCCAAAGTCCGGATTCGCGTCGATCGCGACGATTCGGTCACTGCGCAGGCTTGCAAGCGTGGCGCCCAGGCACATGGTTGTCGACGTCTTGCCAACGCCGCCCTTCACGCTGATAACAGCGATGTTGTAGTCACCGTAGATAGGCTGTCGCACCCGCTCTATCAGCTCGCGTTGCTTGCGTGCCGACGATGATTCCCGCGGTGAAATTGCGCCCCAGGTGGCCTTATGAACCCAGCTGCGCCAGCCCGACTGTGGTGCCTGCCGCGAGTTCAGGCTAGCGGCCAAGTCTGAGACGGAAACTGCGTGATTGACTGCGTGTTTGGTGGAAGTCATAGACTTCATCCCCTCCCCAAAAATCCCCAAAGTATGTCCCCGCCGTCGTTTTTACCACGCAGCCAGGACGACGGCGACTCCAAAGAAGGCATCGAGAATTCCGACCTGTTTCGGAGTCCACGGCCGAGCGCGGCGAGCGCCGGAGATTGGCATGGTAAAAGACCTGATGAGAAGCCCAATTGCGACGATGGGCACACCGATGCTGATGAGGTTCCGGTCGTGGAGGACGAGCCACCCGATGATGGCCACGGCGGTAATGAGAACGTGATACGTGACCGAGCCAATGAGCCACTGGCGGTTGCCGCGCTTGCGAATCATAGTTTTTACATAGGGCACGGTGCCGACGAAATATCCAGCGTAGATAGCCGCAATTGCCCAAGCTTTCGGGGTTGGTCCGGCGATGATAGGCACCATGAGGCTAGCGGCCAGAACGGTGGAGACACCAGAGAGAAGTGAGCGCGGTCGGCGGCGGTAGGTCTCCCAAATAGCGATAGTGGCAAGAGGGGCAATGAGGGCGACCCAGGTGAGGAGGGAAACGTCGGCAAGCAGTGTGATGCAGCCGGCGACGGCGGTGAGCGCGGTGTATGTGGCGGCGGGTGCGAGGTGGCGGCGTTGGCGACGAGAGCGGAGCCAGACGCTCACGGCGAAGAAAGCGAAGTAGCCGAGCAGCCAGGTTGCGGTGACGGCAAGGCCTGTCCATGTGGGGTTGAGGGCGAGAGCGGTCAGCGGGGGAATGGTGACCATGAACCAGGCGCCGTGCTGGTCCGGAACCCAGCCAGCGGAGCGCTTGTGGTGGAAGCGGCGGGCGGGGCGGGAAGGACGTGGCTGGCAGGGCTTTTGGCTCATACTACGCATTATAGATGCGTAATTATGTTGGGGCTGTATTAGAACCTCATATTGAAACCTCATTGAATAAAATGCACATGCGCGCAAGGCGACAGTGCTAACGTTGAACTCGCATTCTCAGGGCGAGGTGAAATTCCTCACCGGTGGTGATGCTGCGGCTGACGCAGACAAGTCCACGAGCGCCCTACCTGTGGCCAGAAGGGTCGTCAGGTAGGGGACAAGCAGATTTCGGTTGGAATCCGAAACCGACGGTCATAGTCCGGATGAAAGAGAAGGAGTTGAATAATTCGTGGAATACGTGTCGGATTTTTTGGTGGGTTTCCTCACTGCACAGCTCAGTGTGGCGGGAGCACCAATCTTGATTCGAGAAATTGTCGGTAACCTCTTTGGCCTGGCGTGTGCCTTCCTAGGTATGAAACGGAAGGTATGGGCTTGGCCGGTCGGCATTATCGGAAATGCCTTGCTGTTTACCGTCTTCCTCGGCGGAGTTTTCCACACGCCGCAAAATCTTGATCTCTATGGCCAGGCGGGGCGTCAGGTCATGTTTATCGTCGTCAGTCTCTACGGATGGTTCAGCTGGGTCAAGAGCCGCAATCAGAGCGGTGACGAGGTCGCAATTGAGCCTCGGTGGGCGACGGCATCGGAACGCATTGGGATGATTACCGTGGCTATCTTCGCCACTGTGATTTGTGCCAATATCTTTGAGATGCTGGGCTCGTGGGGGCCATGGGCCGATGCCTGGATTTTCGTCGGTTCGATGTTGGCGACCTGGGGTATGGCCCGCGGGTGGAACGAATTCTGGCTAATTTGGATTGCCGTTGATGCCGTGGGAGTGCCGTTGCTGCTCAAGGGTGGCTACTACCCGTCGGCGGCGCTGTACCTCTTCTACGGATGCTTCGTTATTTGGGGCTTTGTCTCCTGGGTTCGCCTCGAGCACCAGAGCGACAATGACCAGCAGAAGAGCTCCGCGACCGACCAAGTACCGGCTTTGGCAGCAGCCGAGCGGTAGGATAGTCCAGGTGAGCTTCCGACCAGATAACTCCCGTACCAACCGCGCCCATCAAGCCGAAGAGCGTGCCCGCAGTCTCGTGCAGGACGTCCTCGACCGCGAGGAGCGGGTACGCAACAATCTGGCCAGCGCTGATGTCGACCCGTGGACGATGCGTTTCGTCGTCGATGAGTCGATTTCTGAGGGCGCAATCATCACCTGGCGCAATGAGGCCACTCGTGCCCGCCGCATCATGCGCCGCTATGACATTCAGCGGGGCTACCGCGAGAAGTTGCGCGAAGTTGAAAAGCGCATCGATGCCATGTTGCACCTCGCGGAATCGCTGGAGGAGTCGTGGGACGCCGCGGCACACGCTTCGAAGAGGCTTTCCGACGCGGAGGCCCGCGATGTCGCCGCCTTTGAACGCGAGCGCGAGCGGCAAAATGACGCGGCAGAGACTAAGCGGCAGCGTGAGGAGAAGGTCCGCAAGTTCCGTCGGAAAGCGGAGAATATTGCTACCGACGCGTGGGACGCGGGCCGTGACGCGCTGGAGAAGCTGCCGCCGCTGTCGTCTTCGCTGAAGGACATCGCGGCTAAGTTCCGTTCGCGGGGCTCGGAGGAGGAACCGCGCGAGGTACGGCGGGCAACAGCCCGCGACCTGCGCAAGGAGCCCCCGCTGCCGGAGGACTAGCGCTCCTCAGCTTTAGCTGCCTGGACTACCTCAACGAGCTTGGAAATCTCCTCGTGAGAGGGGCGGATATCCGGATGCGTGCGACAGTAGTCCAGCAACAAATAGCCAGCTGTGCGAATGCGACGATGCCCATCCCAGTGTGGAGTGGCGATTTCGGGGTCGTTGGTGGCCAAAGACGAGATGGCCTGGCGCTCACTGAGCAGCTCGTACTGGAGATCTCGACGAATATCGAGCGCCTGATTCGGAGTACCGGTTAGCAGCGCGCCGAGAAGAGCGCCCATCTGTCGATAGCAGCGCGGAATATGACGCAGGTAGTGCTTTTCAATGCTCTCGGTTGGCCAGAAGTGCAGGACAGCGAGAGCCAGCGCGCAGGCGATACCGACTTCCAAGACACGATCGGTCACAATCGGTGCGAGTTCGCCAGCGACGTTTCCGCCCAGCAGCAGAGCCAGCGGAGTGGTGACGATTGTCGTCAGCGCATAGTTCTTCACCACGAGAACCTCCGCGCCGAATTGGCAGGCTGCAAGCGCGATAAGTAGCGTCCAGCTGTCCAGGCCAAAGGAAAAGAGCAGCGCATAGAGGAAAATGCCGATAATCGAGCCCACCATGCGGTGAATCCCTCGGATCGAACCAGCGGTGCGGTCGGGACCCCACTGCAGAGTCATCAATGCGCTGACCACCGCCCAGTCAGGCCGGTCGAGACCGATTAGCACGCTGATGAGGCCGGCTAAGCCACCGGTAATAGCAACCTTTGCCGCAGTCATCGACGCATGGGAATAGCGATCGAAAGAGCGGAAGATTCGGTAACTCACGCTTGGTCGCGCGAGTGGAATGGTTGTCTGCGTCTCGTCGAAGAGGTTAGGTGTGTCCACGATGTCCACAGCGCTGCCGTGCACGCCCAAGCGTCCGCGGATAGCAATCAGCCGCTGATGAGCAGCAATGACACGGTTGACCAGTTCCGTGTGGGAGGGCTTAACGATTTTGCTGCCACGGATGATGCCTGCGTCGGCAAGCGATTCCCATGCGTCGGTGAGTGCAGTTTGCGCCTGGTGATGAACGGCGAACGATGTCGAGTCTGACTTTTCCATCGCGTCGATGGCTGATTCAAGGGATTCGACAGCCGCCATCTCGGGGCCATGCGGATTCCACAACCGCGGTGCCATTCCGATGACTATCGCGGAAAGCACACCAACGGTAGCCCACATGGCGGTTTCCACCGGGTTGAAGCCGAGGCGGGCGACCATTGTTGTGCCGCCGGAGACCATCACAATGAAGAATGAACCTGGCGGTGGCAGGCGCAGTGCGTTTTGAATAAAAGCGCCGATGGTGGCCAACGCCGTGGTAAAAAGTGCGATGAGCAGCAGCCATAGATTGCTGCCGCCGGAAGCGATCTCACCGTGGACCACTGATCCGACAAAACTGCCGGACATAACTCCGGCGATCAGGCATAGCCCGGCGATGGCCATCACGCGCAGACGACTGCGGTAGGGGTGGCCTTCGCCATAGATGACCACGCACCCACCAGCGGCGATAAGGAGCATCTCCGAGCCATGTCCGGTGAGAAGTGCCACGGCACCCGGCAGGAATAGCGCGAGTGCTGCGCGGAGGGCACCTGGCCATCTCTGCGCACGGGAGTGGAAGGCAGTAAAAAGTTGCCATGCACTTGGTTGTGGAGGAAGCTCAACCGTTTGGCTCAATGTTGGTGAAATCTCCTTAAAACTCTAGTCAGCGACCAGCGTCTCGAGCGTGAACTCCGGGTGCTCCTTCTCAATGAAGGACAGCTTCCACTTGTCGCCGAAGAGGGCGATGAGGGCGCCGTCGGAACGCGTGAAGATCTCCACGCCGCGCTGCTTTGCCAGCTCAGGCGCGGTCTCTTCGTCCGTGCGGCGGGCGACGGAGTAGGGGATTGGCTCGGCGATGGTCTCGACGTTGTACTCGTTTTCCATGCGTGCCATCATGACCTCGAACTGCATCGGGCCGACCGCGGCCATCACCGGGGCGGCATCGCCGCGGGCATCGTTGCGCAGAATCTGCACCACGCCCTCGGCATCGAGCTGATCGACAGCCTTACGGAACTGCTTGTACTTGCCCAGGCTCTTGGCGCGCAGAGTGCGGAAGTGCTCGGGCGCGAACTGCGGCATCGGCTTGAATTGAACCTTGCGGCCCTCGTAGATCGTGTCACCCGGCGCCAGTGAACCCGCATTGACCAGGCCGACAATGTCGCCCGGGTAAGCCGTCTCCACAGTCGAACGTGTCCGGCCGAAAACGGTCAAAGCATACTTTGTGGAGAAAGTACGTCCCGACTGCGCATGCGTGACCTGCATGCCGCGGTCAAACTCGCCAGAGACAACGCGCATGAAGGCCAGCTTGTCGCGGTGGTGCGTATCCATACCCGCCTGCACCTTGAACACGACGCCCGAAAAATCATCCGTCGGTTCGCGCTTTTCGACGATAGCCCCCTGGCCGCCAGCCGCTGCAGCGGCAACGGCAGCCGGGTCGGACTCGCGGGCACCAGGTGCCGGAGCCAGCTCGCAGAGAGTGTCCAGGATCTGGTGGACACCCCAGTTCAGCATGGCGGAGGCGAAAATCACCGGAGAGGTGTCGCCAGCGAGGTACATCTCCTGGTCGTGGTCAGCGCTATCGGCGGAGAGTAGCTTGGACTCCTCGGCGGCGGTCTCCCAGGCATCGCCCTGTTCAGCGGCGGCCTCCTCTGGGGTGAGGTGCCGCTCTGCGGCAATGGTGGCGCCACCGGCAGTGCGCTCGAAGCCAATGAACTGCTTGGCTTCACCGTCCTCGCCACGCTCCAGTAGACCGCGGAAGTCGCCGGCTTCGCCGACTGGCCAGTACAGCGGTGTCGGCTGCAGGCCAATCTCCGCGACAATCTCATCCATCAGTTCCAGGGGAGCCTTACCCGGGCGGTCCCACTTGTTGATGACGGTGACGATGGGAATTCCGTTGGACTTACAAACCCGGAACAGCTTCAACGTCTGAGGCTCGAGACCCTTGGCGCCGTCGACAAGCATGACTGCGGCGTCGACAGCGGTGAGCACGCGGTAGGTGTCCTCGGAGAAGTCGGCGTGACCAGGCGTATCGACGAGATTGATCATGTACGGCTCGCCGTCGTGCCCCTCTGGCTGGTACTCGAACTGCAGCGCGGAAGAGGCAATCGAGATGCCGCGATCCTTCTCCATGTCCATCCAGTCGGACACAGTCGACTTACGGCCGGCCTTGCCGTGGACAGCACCGGCTTCGTTAATGACATGAGCATGCAGCGCCAGCGCCTCGGTGAGCGTGGACTTACCGGCATCCGGGTGTGCGATGACGGCGAATGTGCGGCGGCGTGCGGCTTCTTCGGCGAGAGTGGTCACAGGGAAACTACGCTTTCCTTAAAAAGAAAATCGGAATAAGGGAATCGGGTTCAACCTTTCTAACTTACCGCTCCAGTGGGGTAAGGGGTCAATTGCAGTTAGAGGTTGAACAGCTCGCGCAGCGTCGTGATGACGCCTTCCTCCGCGTTCGACGGTGCGATGTCGGTGGCGCGGCGTTTGATTTCCGGGTGACCGTTGGACATGGCAAACGAACGGCCTGCGTGGTCGATGAGCTCGAGATCATTCAGGTAGTCAACGAAGCAGACAGTTTCGGCAGGAGAGACACCTAGGGCCTCCTGCAGGGCGGCGAGTGCCGTGCCCTTGTTGGTGTTGGCATCGATGAGGTCGACCCAGTGGGCACCGGAGACTACCGCGCGCAAGTGCGAGCTTTGGGAACGCAGGTAATCGGCCGATTCCTCTTCGACGGAGTAAGGATCAAAGGCGGCAATTTTGACGATGCCGTCCTCGGCGGCAGCGGCGATGACATCATCGACCTTCTGCAGCTTCAGGTAGTACTTGGCGGCCTCGTTGAACTGCAGCTGCTGAACTTCCTCCGGAATATTGAAATGCGGCGGGAAAAACTCCACGTATGCGCTGGCAGCGCCGCAGATAATAACCGACAGGGGAGTACGGCCCGCCGCCACACGGTTGTCGTTGAACTGGCGGATCGCGTGCACCAACTGGGTGACAACGCCGTGGTCGATGCTGGTAACCGAGACCACCTCGCCCGCATCCGCGACGTAGTTGCCGTTTTCCGCAATGATTGGGATGCGGTGTGCAATGGGGGCGAACTGGTCGGCCAGAGTCGCGTACTGGCGGCCCGACGCGGGAGCGAAGTGGACACCGCGGTCGAGCAGTTCGGTGACTACCGGCCAAAAGGAATCCGGGATTTCCTTGTCTTCATTTAATAGAGTCCCGTCCATATCCGTGACTACAAGGCGGTATGGCGGCTGGGCGGGAGATTGCTGCTGGATATCCAGGGGTTCCGTCATGGCTTTAATTCTAACGGGTAAGTAGGGTTCACTTTTCTTCCTCAGGTCGCCTCCCAGCGCCTCCCCCGATTGGGTGAAAGCTGGGCCACAATACGGGGTACCCAGTTGAGGACGATAGCCGTTGAATAGCGTGTGCGGGGTATTTTGAGGGGGAACTCATACTCATTTAAGCCAGGAGGATTTATGTCGGATTCGGCCCCCATCAAGCGCAATGACTGGAATGAGCGCATCAGCCTTGCAGAGCAGATGATCCCCCTCCTGGGACAACTGCGTCGCAACAACGATGTCGTGACTTCAATCTTCGGCCGCCGACTGGAAAACGTTACCGAGACCGGCATCATTAAGTCGCACCGCTACGCCCGTCGCATCACCTCGCAGGAGCTGCCGCTGAGTCAGACCCTGCCGATTCTGCAGGAACTGGTGAAGATGGATCTCGGCACCGCCTCCATTGACCTGGGCGCCCTGGCTACCAGCTTCGAAGAGGAAGGCGGCGATCTGCGCGCATTCCTCGAGCGTGAGCTTGCCGACGTCATCGGTGCCGGGACACAGACCCCGAAGACCGACATTGTCCTCTACGGTTTCGGCCGCATCGGCCGCCTGCTGGCTCGCATTCTGCTGGCTCGGGAGGCACTGTTCAACGGCCCGCGCCTGCGCGCAATTGTGGTTCGCCAGAATGGTGAGGACGACATCGTCAAGCGTGCTTCGCTGCTGCGCCGTGACTCCGTCCACGGAGCATTCGACGGCACCATCTCGGTTGACCGCGAAAACAACATTATTTGGGCAAATGGCACCCCGATTCAGGTCATTTACTCCAATGACCCGGCAACTGTTGACTACACCGCCTACGACATTAACGATGCGATTGTCATTGACAACACCGGTCGTTGGCGTGACCGCGAGGGACTGTCGCAGCACCTTCAGTCCAAGGGCGTTTCCAAGGTTCTTCTTACCGCACCGGGCAAGGGCGATGTGAAGAACATCGTCTACGGAATCAACCACAACATCATCGAGGAATCTGACAACATTTTGTCGGCAGCTTCCTGTACTACCAACGGCATCACCCCGGTGCTGAAGGTCGTCAATGACAAGTGGGGTGTCGAGTTCGGTCACGTCGAGACCGTCCACTCCTTCACCAATGACCAGAACCTGATTGACAACTTCCACAAGGGTTCCCGCCGTGGTCGCGCAGCCACCCTGAACATGGTTCTCACTGAGACTGGTGCCGCAAAGGCCGTCGCCAAGGCTCTGCCGGAGTTCGAGGGCAAGCTGACCGGTAACGCCATCCGCGTTCCCACCCCGGACGTTTCCATGGCGGTGCTGAACCTGACCCTGGACACTGAGGTCGACCGCGACGAAGTCAACAACTACCTGCGTGAGGTTTCCCTCAAGTCCGTTCTGCGCCAGCAGATTGACTACATCCACTCCCCGGAAGTGGTTTCCACCGACTTCGTCGGCTCCACCCATGCTGGCATCGTCGATGGTCTGGCTACCATCGCCAACGGTAAGCACCTGGTGCTCTACGTCTGGTACGACAACGAGTTCGGTTACTCCAACCAGGTCATCCGCATTGCTGAGGAGATCGCAGGCGCTCGTCCGCGGGTCTACCCGAAGCGCAAGCACATCGACGAGCTGTAAGTCGGCGGTCCTGGGCTTGAGCTGCTGAGCCCTCGAAGGCCCTCTTCCCCCTCCTAAACCACGGGGGTTGCGGCGATGGGGAGGGCAGGGGAGGGGGACGGGGAGATTTTCCTGTCCATCGACGACGACCTGGATTCCGCGTATGAGCCGTTCGAGTTGGTGAGGATTGTGATCCTGCCGGAACTGAGCGACGAGGATCTGGTTTTCGGCCTCCAATTCCGGGCCTCCGGCGACATCGAGCACGGGCGGGGGATGAAGATTCGGGAAAGTGATTTCGGGATCGTCGAATACGGCTCGGCGGAAGTGGCCCTGTTCGGCGCCTAGGTGGCGGTGTCTGGCCGCCACTCGGTTCCAATCCGCGTGGGGCCCTATGTGGATTGTCAATAGTCAGGCGGGACTTTCACGTACATCGTATGGGAGGGGTGTAGCCATGACTGATCGCCGGGCCGCATCGTGCGGGCCGGCGGTGATCAGCGCAGCGGTCTACGCAGCCGTGGCGATGGTTCTAGCAGGGATTTCTCGGAAGAACTCACGCCGAGTCAACAGGGCATAGATGTCGTTGCAGCGGCTCCGGGCAAGCCATATCACCGCGGCATTGTGCTTCTGTCCTTCAGCCCGTTTACGCAGGTAGTAGTCGCGCGATGCGGGATGGCAGTGCGACGCGATCCACGCCGATCGAAACATCGCGTTTTTCAACTGTTTATTGCCGGCCCTGGTGGGAAACTCGCCGCGGACCGACGTACCCGACTGCCGGGTGGTCGGCGTAAGCGGCTAAGTGTGCGGCGTCGGCGAAGTCCTGGCAATCGCCGATGGACAACACGATGTTAGAGGCGGTCTTGATGCCTACGCCGGGCATCGACATCAAGACCTGGGCAATAGGGAACGATTCGAGCATCTCCTCGACTTGTCCGGCAATCGTGTCGCGCTGTGCTTGAAGCGCTTTGATGTTCGCCGCCAGCTGGGGAATGACCAATTCTGCTGCCGCAGTGCCGGGTACCGTGACAGTTCGCTCGGCAAGGGCGGCGAAAATTGCGTCAACCAGGGCAGCAGGGGCCTTCTTGGCGCGGTTGCGCATCCACTTCAGGCCCCGGCCTCGACCTGCGGCGGCCAGTTTTGTCGGACCTTCGTAGTGGATGAGCGAGTCCAGCACCAGCGTGCGGGAGAGAATCTCGCCTGCAAAGACGCGCTCGAGTACGGGGCGAATCTCTGTGAGCACGCTGGGAAGGCGGTTTTTCGTTCGGGGGGGGGCGGGGGTAATTTCAGTAAATTGAGCCTGGCGTAATCCGATAAGCATTGCCTAACCTAATACTGTTTCAGGTGGTGTTCCCGATCGGGAATCGGCAACGGAAGCGAGGCGGCGACGATGAACGGAAAACGTGGATCGACCGGAGAACCCCTCTCCGGAGGGGGAGCCGGGGACGCGGTGGCGTCGCAGACGGATGACGGGCGGTTGGTGCACGTCGCACCGGTCGCAGCTGGTGGCCGACCATCCATCCGCGACATGCTCGTCGCCGCCGCGATCGGCGTCGCGGGGTCTCTCATCATCGTGCCCCTGACCTACCTGCAGGTGTTCGCCGGCATCGCCCACGTTTATCTCGTCGCGGCGACGCTCGGGTTGTGGTTCCTGCAGTGCGTTGTTCCCCTCATCGTCGTCCGCAAGCCTGGCGCGAGCCTTATCGCGTGCCTTGCCATGGGCGTCGTGTCCGCGGCGACCACCCCGTTCGGCGTCGCCGCAATCGGGGCGCTGACTATGGAAGGATTGCTCATCGAGCTTCCGTTCATGGTCACCCTGTACCGGCGGTGGACGCGTCCCCAGTTCGTGGCGTCGGCGATGTTGTTCTCCGCGCTGATGGGAACGATGGCCCCGCGCGCAGTCGGCGTCGACTCGCCGACCACGCCCATGACCCTGATTAGCTTCGCCGTAGCCTTGGCATCGAGCCTGGTGTTTTTGGTCCTGGGCTTTGCCGTCGCAAAGGGGCTTCGCAGCCGCGGAGTCACCCGGTGACCGGCGGAGCACCCGCGTGCGCCGGTGCGACACGCGGGACGGCCCCGGCCCGGTTACGGGTTAGTGGCGCGGGCGTCCGGCACGCCGATGGGCGATGGGCACCCGACATGGTGGATCTCTCCTTCGATTTCGGCACGATTAACGCCATCACGGGACCCGTGGGATGCGGAAAGACGAGCCTGGCCCACCTCATCGCTGGACTGATCCCCTCGCACATCCCCATCGACCATGCCGGATTCGTGCACATCGTCGATGCCGACGGCACCGAACGCCCCGTGGACGGGGACCGGGTCACCTTCGTCGGGCAAGACCCGTCGACGCAGGTGCTCACGCTCCGAGTCGTCGATGACGTGTCGATGGCCCTCGAGTTTTCCCTCGTGGAAGCCGGCATCGTCGCCAAGCAATCAGCCGAGGCCCTATCGGAGCTCGGGCTGTCAGAGCTCGCGGAGAAGGATCCGTGGGCTTTGTCGGGTGGGCAACGCCAGCGGATGGCCATCGCCGGTGCTGTGGCCAGGGCGCCGGAGGTCATGATCTTCGACGAGCCCGCGGCCCACGTTGACGAGGACGGTCGTCGGTCGCTGTTCGCCGCCATCCGTGATTTGCGGGCCCCGGGGCGCGTTATCCTGCTCATCGAGCACGACCTCCGCCCGTTCGACGGGTGGGTCGACACGGTGACAATCCTCGATGCGGACGGGAGCGTCGCCGCGCACGGAGCACCGGAGGGCATCGCGGTGAAGGGCATTGCGACGTCGGCCGCGCCCGCCGGAGCGCCGGACGCCAGTACGCCGGGCACGGGGGCACCGGACCGTCCCGATTTGGAATCGGAGGCGGATGCCGTTCCACTGCTGGCCTTGACCGGAACCCACGTGGCCCGAGGCGGGGAGAGGATTCTGGACGGGGCCGATCTGACACTGGAACGGGGCGAGATTCATGCCCTAGTCGGCGCCAACGGAGCCGGTAAGTCCACCTTGCTGGCGGTGCTGTCAGGCCAGATGAAGGCGGGAGCGAACTTCCGGATCGACGGCGCGTCCGCCCGGCGCGTCCCCGACGCCTTCGCGTCGTGGGCGTTCCAGAACCCCGAGCACCAGTTCACCCGCGCGACCGTCGCCGCGGAAATCGACTCCGCGCTGGCCGGCACGGACCCGCACGGACCACTCGGCGCCGATGAGCTGCGGAAACTGCGGGAAGCCCTGTGCCCCAGGGCACTTGACCCCGTCTCGCCGTTCGTCCTGTCGGGCGGACAGAAAAGACGGTTGGGCATCTTCCTGGCGGTGGCGGCCAATCGCCGTTTGCTGCTTCTCGACGAGCCGTTGGCGCACCTGGATTCGCCGAGCTCGCGCATCGTACTGGATGCGCTAGCGGAATACGCCGGGGCCGGCGGAACCGTTGTGTTCACGTGCCACGACCGCCGTGTCGCGCGAACGTGGGCAGATAGGGCGAGCATCGTCGCCGAAGGGAAGGTCGCCTGGTCCGGTCCCGCAGCCGACCTGCCGGCTTCCCCGGAGTCGTCCCGGCGGGATCGCCCACTGCCCGCGGCCGGCGCACGGACGTCCTTGGACGAAAGCCCCTGGACCAGTGAATCCGCCGCTCGAAGGCGCGCGGGGTTGAACGCCATCACGATTGTCGCGGCGGTGATGTTCGTCCTCGTCGCCGGGCTGCTCTCCGGCGGAGACGCCGTTCTCGCCCTGACGGTGGTCGGGTTCCTCGCACTCGCTGCGATCGCGGAACGCGACGTTCGGGCGACGGCGGGGAAGGTCCTTCTTGTCCTGTTAATCGGGGGGTTCTTCGGCCTGCTCGGGTGGCGCTCCGAGTTCTACGGAGGTGGGGATGCGTCGGAAGCCGTCCGCCACGGCATCCATCACGGACTGCTGTTGATGGCCGTGTTCGCGGGGACGGTCCTGGTCTCCGCGTGCATGCGCGTCGAGGAGCTTTTCGACGCCATGGTGCAACGCCTCCGGGTGCCCTACACATGGTGCACCATAGCGATTTCCGGGGTGAGCATCGCAGCGTTCCTGCGCAGTGAAATCCCCCAGCTGACATGGGCGATTAGATTGCGCTCGATGCGACCGGAGCAGTCTTTCCGCTCCGGTTTCATTCGCGCGACGACGCCCGCGCGCATCGCTTTCCCGTTGTTCGTCAGCGCCGTGCGCTGCGCCGAAAAGCTGTCCCTGACCCTGGCGATGCGCAACTTCGGCCTCTATCCGCGGCGTACCTTCCGCACCGATCACCCCTGGCGAGTGCGTGACGGGTTCGCGGCCGCAGCGTCCGCCGCGGTCTTCGTCGCCGCCCTGGTGTCTGCAGTGACTTGACGGGCGCCTGGAACCGGCGGGTCCCGGGCCCGCGAGCGTTTCTGAGCTTGTGCGGAGACGCGCCCCACCCAGTTGCTTCACCCTTTCAACCCTTCAGACACATCCTCCGGGTCACGCCATGCGGGCCCGGTCCGCCCGGCACCGGCATGGCGCCGACAACCGAAAGAGGTACCAATGAACACGATCCGGACCATCAGCGACGTGCTACGGGACAAGGCCGATGAGACGAAAAAGGGGATCACCTTCGTCGAGAATCGGCGGGACGTCTTCGTCCCGTATGGCCGGGTCCATGCGGAGGCGGTGGCGGCTGCGACTCGGTTGGCCGAAGCCGGCATCGGCCCCGGCGATCGCGTGATCTTCCAGGTTTCGGAGAACCGCGGGCTCATCCGGGCGTTCTGGGGCTGCGTCTACGCCGGCGCGGTTCCGGCGCTTGCGCCGCCGGTGTCGGGCCCGGTTGACGTCGACAGGGTGCGGACGCTCTCGGACATGATGCCCGGGGCCCCGATCCTGGTCGACGAACGCAGTTACACGCTGCTCACCGGCGCAAACGGTGCCGTGGTCGTGGGCGAGGATCGGCTGCTCGACGTGTCCATCGTCAATGACGCTGCCGCGGAACCGGATGCGGCGATGCCGGGTGATGCTGAATCGGACTTCTCTCAGGCGGGTGACGTGGATTCCGGGGATGGCGCCGGGGCGGTCCCCGCGTTCCCGGTGCGAGGTGGGACGGCAGGCGAAGCCCTCATCCAGTTTTCGTCCGGCTCCACGGGATCGCCAAAGGGCGTCATCGTAACCAACGAGTCCGTGCTGAACGGTCTGCGCGCGACGATCCCACGCCACGCGCACCGGTACGAGAACAAGATGCTCACGTGGCTGCCTTTGACCCACAACCTTTCGCTGATCGGCTTCCACGTCTACGCCCTTTTTCGTGGGTACGACCAGGTGTTGCTGCCGGTTTCCGAGGTGGTCGCCGATCCCCCGAGGTGGTTCGAGGCCGTGACCAGGCACCGGCCGACGGTGACAGTGTGCCCGAACTTCGCGTTCAAGCATTTTCTGCGCCATCTCGAGCGCCGGCCCCTCGGGGATGACCACGGTTACGACTTCTCCAACGTCCAGAAGCTGATGAGCGGTTCTGAGCCCATCGACGCTCCATTGGCCCGGAAGTTCCTCGCGGCGATGTCCGCCATGGGCCTCCGGGAGGATGCCCTGACCTCCGCCTACGGAATGTCCGAAGCTTGCCTGCTGGTCACGACCCGGGATATCTACTCGGGTCTGTCCACGGTGCGACTTGACCGGACGGGCATCGCCACGGGGCAGCGTTTCGAGGACATCGAGAGCGAGTCCGGAGCTGAGTTCGTCGCCTTGGGCAAGGCCGTCCCGGGGATTTCCTTGACCATCCGCGATGACGGGGGCGGGGTCCTCGGCGACGGCACCGTCGGTGAAATCCACATCGCCGGCGCTCCGATGACCCGCGCCGCGATCACAGCAGAGGGGATCGTGGAGCACGAGCTCACCGATGATGGGGCGTTCGCAACGGGGGACATGGGCATTCTCCGCGACGGCGAGTTGTTCGTCCTCGGCCGGAAGAAGGACATCATCTTCGTCAACGGCCGGAATTACTATTCGGCTGATTTGGAAGCCGTGCTGGAGAATGTGCTTGACCGCGATGTTGCCGTTCTCGGCCGGAGCAACCCAGCCACGGGCGAAGAGGAGATCGCCGTGTTCTTGGCCAGGCGGACCCCGACCGATCGTAAGGCCGACGATGCGACCGGTGCCGGGCAATCGGACGGGGATGAACCTCCGATCGATGAACAGGCGGTGGCCCGGTCCGCGACGACCGAGCTGATGCGCGTCGCCGGGGTGCCCGTCTCCAGGGTTCTGTGGGTCGACGAGCTGCCCGTCGCGTCGAACGGCAAGAAGCTCCGCCGCAAGCTCGAGGCTCTGCTCTGAGGCGATGACGATGACCAATGAAACGATCGCGCCGGCCGTCGCATCTACCGCCGTGGGAAGAGCCCGCACCGGGGCTCGAGTCGCCCCCGAACGGCTGTCGGAGTCCATCGCCGACGCCATCGGCGTGCACCTGGATTCGGCGGACGTGAAACTCCGCGACCACATCCCGAACTCCCTGACTTTCCTCCAGATGCTGCTGGCGCTGGAGGACGAGTACGGGGTCACCATCGATTACGCGGCGATGGACCCCGGGGTCACGGTCGCTGATTTGGCGGCCGTCATCGACGCCGCCCGGGGTGGCGCTGATGCCGGATCTGCCGCAGGCGCCGCTGCCGGGGCCGATCCCGCTGTAGCGACGGGTGAGTCGGATGACGGCTGTGCCGGCAAAAATGGGGCTGGTCCCGCGGATGCGGTCCCGCTCAATCCAATCCAGACCGCCTACCTGCTCGGCGCGGACGAGGACATCGAGCTTGGTGGCCAAGCGACGTACATCTACGCGGAATCCCGGCACGACTATTCGTTGCCGCAGGTGGAGGAGGCCGTGCGGGCGGTCTTCGGGCGTCACGACGTGCTGTTCCATCGGCTCGACGTCGATGCCGGGGTCTTGAGCCCGACCGGCGTGTGCCTCGCCACCGTCGAGGTAGTCGGGTCCGGCGACGATATCGACGCGGCGGTGGGGGAGATCCGTCGGGGCATGCGAACCGCGGCGCGATCGTCGAACGAGGACGGCCCCATGGTCGCCGCGAGGCTGCTCGCAGATGCGGGCGGGTGCAGGATGTTCATCTACTTCAACATGATCGTCATGGATGCGGGTTCGGTGTACCTGTTCTTCGACGAGCTCGAATCCCTGCTGGCCGGGGAGCCGCCGGCTCCGGCTTCCAGATATGGGGATGCCCTGGCGGCGATCTCTGCGCGCCGGCGCGACGGGAAACGGGCCGAGGACCTCGCCTACTGGGAGAAGAAGGCCGCAGATCTGCCGCGGCGTCCGGAGTTCCCGGCGGCCGTGGGGGGTGGCGACGATTGGTCGACCCGGCGCTTGGGCACGGTGCTCGACGCGGAGGTCACCGCCAAGCTCAGCGAACGTGCCCGCCGCATTGGAGTTACCCTGTCGTCGCTGGTGATGGCCGTCAACGCCGCCGTCGTCTGCAGGTGGCTGCCCGAATCCGCGTTGACGGTCAACGTGACTGTCAGCGAACGCAGCGGCCTCGCCGCGGGCACGAGGGTGATGGGAGATTTCACTTCATCGATGCTTGTCGGCGTCGACGCCGGGAGAGCCGCGACCATCGACGGGTTGGCGGAGGCGATCGACCTGGACATCCGCGAAGGGCTGTCCCACCGCTGCGTTTCCGGTGTGGAGGTGCTACAGCGATTCCTCCGGGACGCGGCCAATCAGTCCCAGGCCACCGCTCCGGTGGTGTTCACCAGCTACCTCGGCGGCGAGCGGGGAAGCGGGCGCAGCCCGGTCATCGAACGCGTCTACACGCAAACCGCGCAGGTGTGCCTCGACATCCAGGTGATGCCGGCATCGGGCGGGATGGCGTTGTCGTGGGACGTGGTCGACGATTACTTCCCTGCGGTAGATGCGATGTTCGGAGCCGTTGCGGAGGCCCTGGACGTGGTGGCGGAGGGGGGAGAGGCTCTGCCCATCCGTCATGCGGAGACGGAGAGGGCCGTCGCCCGCTACAACGACGCTGCGGGCCCGATCCACGATGACACCCTGGTTTCGCTTGTCGAAGCCGCATGCGCGGCGACTCCGGATGCGCCGGCCGTGCGCCTCGCCGCCCGTGGCATCTCGTACACCTACGCCGAGGTCTGGGCCAGGGCCGGACGCATCGCCCGCCAACTCTCGGATTCCGGCGTCGGGGCGGGGGATGCGGTGATCGTGCGCTACACCAAGCATCCCGACGACATCGTCAACATGGTCGGCGCATTGCGTGCGGGAGCCGCATTCGTGCCTATCGACGCGGGCATGCCGGCCCAGCGACAAGAATACGTAGTGGAAGCCTCAGGTGCGGCGGGCCCGATTCTGGACACCGGCGTGATCGATGAACTGGACCAAAGCGGAGTAGCGGGCGTCGGCAAGCCCGCAGCCGCGGAAGTCTGCGACCGCGCGAGCAGCGCGGGTGCGCACTCTTCGCCCGGCACTGCCCCTGACGACCTTGCCTACGTCATCTTCACCTCGGGGACCACGGGCCGGCCAAAGGGTGTGCGGATCAGTCATCGCAACTGTATCAACACCATCCTCGACGTGAACCGGCAGTATGGGGTCACCTCCGCCGATTGCATCATCGGATTGTCGTCGCTGGGCTTCGACCTGTCGGTCTACGACGTGTTCGGTGCGTTCGCGGCAGGCGCGACGGTGACGATGGTCGGAGACGAACGCGACGCCGATGAAATCCTCAACGTCTTGCGGGAAGAGCGGGTCACGCTGTGGAACTCCGCGCCCGCCCTGTTGGAGCTCGCCCTGGTCCGGGCGGCAGACGACGACGTGTTCCCGGATGTGCGCACCGTATTGCTCAGCGGCGATCGCATCGCAGCGGGGCTTCCGGCTCGCGCCATGTCCATGTTCCCGAACGCGTCGATCAATAGCCTGGGCGGTGCGACCGAAGGAAGCATTTGGTCCATCCACTACCCGTTGCAACGCGATAGCCTGGAAAACCGCATTCCCTACGGGTACCCGCTGGCGAACCAGGGCATCCACGTGCTCGCGCCCGACGGGGTGCATTGCCCTGTCGGGGTGCCGGGGGAAATCCACATCAGCGGTCTCGGCGTCGCGCAGGGGTATGCGGCCGATCCGGAGCGGACCGCTGCCGCCTTCGGGTATGTCCCAGGCATCGGTCGCTGCTACCGGACCGGAGACGTGGGCGTGTTCAACGCGGAGGGTTTTGTGGAATTTCTCGGCCGCCGCGATCGACAGGTGAAAATCGCGGGCTTCCGCGTCGAACTCGGAGAAATCGAATCGGTCCTCGAGCGGTCCGGCCTGGTGACCGCGTCGATGGCGGCGGTCGTCGAATCGGGCGATCGGGGACTACTGGCGTGCCTCTACGTTCCGGTGGACGATATGACCGGCTCGCGGGATGCCGTCCGGGCCGAGCTTGCCCGATGCTTGCCAGCGTACATGGTACCGACGGTCCTGCTGCCGGTGGCGCACCTGCCCGTTACCGTCAACGGGAAACTGGACCAGGAGGAAATTCGTAGGCACGTCGGCGCCGCGGGCGGCGGGGCAACGGCCGATGGCGAGGCCGCCGGGGCGGGGGCCGGAGCCGTGGGCTCGGCTGGTTCCGTCGCCGACCCCGGGGCGATCGAGTTGGTGTCCGGAGTCTTCGACGAGATTCTCGGGGAAGCCCCGTCGACGGGTGCCGCGGATTCGGCGTGCGGCGCGGGAGAGTCCTTCTTCCGCCGCGGCGGCGATTCCCTGCAATTCCAGGTTATGATTCGCGCAATCCGGCAGAAGACGGGAGTCCGGCTCCGTTTCCGCGACGTCATCGTCGACCCGACCATCGCGCACATCGCCGGCCTTGTATCGGAGGCCATGCGGGAGTCCGGGGCCGAGTCTGAAGCCGTCGCCGAGGCAGTGCCTTCCCCCGATTGTGCCGTCGGTGCCGGTTCAGCCGCAGGAGGCGCCCGAGAATGCTCCGCGAGTGCTCACGGAAAGGATCCGGTGGAACAATTCGGGGATGACCCCCACGCGCCGTTCCCCTTGACTGACATGCAGAAGGCCTACTACGTTGGCCGGAACTCTGGGTTCGAGCTGGGCGGCGTCACCGAGCACTACTACATCGAATCCGTCACCGAACCCGGTACCGACATCGATCGCCTGGAAGACGCCCTCGACAAGCTAATCCGCAGGCATCCGATGCTGCGCGTCGTGTTCACCGCACAAGCCACGCAGCGGATCCTGCCGGAGGTTCCGCGCTACCGTATTGATGTCGCCGACTACCGGACCGCCGATGAGGCGACCGTGGTCGAGGCGGTGCGGCGCAAGCGCGATGAGCTGAGCCACCAGGTATTCGATCTGGGCAGCTGGCCCTTGTTCCATCTGTCGGCGTTCGCGCTCCCGGACGGGCGGCACCGCCTGTTCTTCAGCGTGGACATGATCATCGGAGACGGGGCGAGCCAGCGGATTTTCATCGACGACCTGGACAAGCTGTACCGAGGAACGGAGCTTCCGCCCGTCACTGGCGACTACCGCACGTACGTCTTGGAGATGAAGCGTCGGGAAGCTTCGGCGGTCGGGCGGGGCGAAGAGACGTTGACTCGGACGGTGGTCGAGGAATTCCCGCCCGGCAACACCCTTCCATCAAGCGGTGCGGCCGCGGACGTGGATGTGCCGCGGATGCGTCGCCTGTCGTACACGTTCACCGCTGAGGAAACCGCACTGTTGCGGGAAAGGGCCAGCGCCGCCGACGGCAGCGTGTCCGCACTGCTTCTCGCCTGCTATGCGACGAGCCTGTCGCTGTGGTCGAAGGGGGATTCGGTCGGCATCAACATCACCACGTACAACCGTGATTCCGAAATCGCCGACGTCGCCGGCGTCTTCGGTGATTTCACCGGCGTCATTCTGATGCCTGTAAAAGCGGCCGCCGACCATGATCTCCGTTGGTGGACGGCGGAACTGCGCAACCGGCTGCTCGGGCACATGGCGGCCGGGTACTCCGGGGTGTCGTTGCTCGGCACCATCGCGCGCCACCGGGGTCTGCCCGTCGGACAGGCCATAGCGCCGTTCGTGTACACCTCGTTGCTGTTCGGCGAGGGGGCCGCGGCAGGCGATGGCTCGGGCAAGGATGCACACGTCCTGGGAGACGTCGATTACGCCATCTCCCAGACTCCGCAGGTGCTGTTGGACAACCAGGTGATGGAGGTCGACGGGCGTATCAACGTCGCCTGGGATTTCGTCGAGCAGATCCTGAAACCGGAACTGGTGGAGGACATCTTCGACCATTACATCAGGTCGGTGTCGGGCTTCGCCGGGGGCTGCTCCGAAGCGGCGCCGCTGAGCGTCGGCCAGGTTCGGCACCTGCGCCTGGCGGTCGGGGGCACTTCTTCCGGCGGTGGGGTGATCGACGACGGCGTCGCGGGCGTGTTATCGGCAGAGCGCGACAGGGCGGGCGCGATCTCGAGGATCGCATCCGGGGACCTGATGGGCCGAGTTCGCGGATACCTGACGGTCATCACTGGGATAGTCCGGGCCGACCTCGGCGGCGCCGAAGCCGGCGCGGACGACAACCTGTTCCTCCTCGGCTACGACTCCCTGGGATTCGTGAAACTGATGCAGCGGATCCAGGACATCACCGGGGCGTCGGTGCCGCTCGCGGAAGCGCTGGCCAAGCCGACGCCACGTGGCGTGGCAGAGCTCGTCGGCCAGTCGACGGCCACGCCGACCGACCGGCGGGACGCGGATGACCCCGGCGCGTCGGCCACGGACCGTTCGCTGGTTCTATTGCGCAGCGGTGATGAGGCGCGCCCGATCTTCCTCGTCCACGGCGGATTCGGCACCGTCGACATCTACCGAGACCTGGCACTCGCGATCCCCGGTGGCGGGCAGGTGTGGGGTGTCGGCTTCGCGGAGTTCGAGAGACCATTCCCCCACGCTATCGGCATCGGCGATATCGCGGCCCACTACTCGGGCCGGGTCCGCGAGGTGCTCGTCGACGGTGCCGCCCCTGCGATCGTTGGATGGAGCCTCGGCGGCACCATCGCGGCCGAGATGGCGCTCCGTTTGGCCGATCTCGATCCTGCGCTGGTGTTTCTCGACAGCCTGGCTCCGGGGATCGCGGTCGACGTCGGGGATTTCGACGCGGAATCCGAAAAGGGGCTGCTGTCCCGGGTGATGCCCTCGATCGCCGATCTCCCGCACGGAACGCCGGTTGCCCGCCTCTGGGCGGAGTTCGGCGGGGTCGACGAGACCGATGAGGAACGGGGAGCCCGCCTGCGTGCCCTGGCCGCAGCGGTCGCACCGACGCTCCTGGAGGACCTTGGGCTTTCCGGCGACCGGGTGACAGCGACGGAGTTCAACTCGCTGCGCTCGCTCATCGATGCCCGCACCCGGTACCGGCCCGAGGGGCGGGTGAGGGAGGCGCTGTTCGTTTTCCCCGATGACGGCGAGGCTCACAACCACGACCAGTGGCGGGACCACCTCGTCGATGACCTCTGCGTCGCCGGCGTCGCGGGAAACCACTATTCGTTCGTCCTCGGAGAGGATGCCGCGCTGACTGGGGCTCTCATCGGGGAGTACATCGAACACCGGCGCCGGGCGCCGGAAACGGACGACAGGGCAGTGGACCCGTCGTCCGATGGAATCGACCGGTCGCGGGACCGGGGAAACGAGATGGAAAGTGACTGATCGACGAAACGGCGGGGAAGCACGGGACCGCGACGCGGGCGAACCTGTGAAAGTGCTGGTGGCCGGAGGTACCGGCGTCACCGGACGGCTCGTCCGGGGGATGCTCGGCGCCGTCGACGGGATCGAGCTGGCCTACACTTCCCGAAAGAAACCGGACGATGGCCCGGGGCGGCACTTCCCGCTGAGGATCGCCGCCGGCCACAACGAGATCTGCAGGGTATTCCGCAAACACGATTGGGTGGTCAACTGCACCGGCCCGTTCGAGGTGCACGCAGACTCACTCGCCCGTGCTTGCATTGACTCAGGCACCGGATACATCGACGTCAACGATTCGATCGACGCCCGCCGCGCAATCATGGCCCTCGACGGGGATGCCCGGCGGGAGGGGGTTCCCGTGCTCACCGGGTTCGGCCTGTGCCCGGGCTTGTCGACGGCACTGTTGATTCTCGGGGCCCGCGCTGCGGGGGTCGAAGAGGTCCGCGATGTGCGGGTCGATCTGAGAATCGGCGCCGACCAGGAATCCGGGGCCGCGTCGGTCGAGTCGATGTTCCGGACCATTCGCGGCGGATACCGCGCGATGCTCGGCGGCGCCATTGTCGAAGTGCGGCGCAACCCGGTGTCGTCGCAAAGCGGAATCGGCTACGAATGCCCGGACGTCGACGTCGTACGCGAGGTGTGCCCCTCGATCCGTGGATATTCCTACCACGTCGCCTTCGATGCCCTCCCCGATGCGTTGGTGGAGAAGATCTGCACGTCGAGACTGTACGCGATGCCCGTTGTCTCCGGTCTGCTCGCCCGTCTCGGGGCGGCCGTGACATCGCGGAAGGCGCGGGCGAAGGGCACTCCGCAACCCGCCGAGCTGGTCGTCGCACTGTCGTCCGCCGGCGCGGGCGATGCGGGGCCGTCGGCCGAGACGACCGTCGTCCGGGCGACCGGCCCAGGTTCCTACAAAATGACCGCGGCGATTGCTGCCGCCACCGTTGTGGCGGTGGCGGGGAAGCCGGTCACGCCGGGGTGCCGGGATCTCGTCGGCCACCCCCGGCTCCTCGAACCGGTCCTCGCCTTCGCCCGCGATGCGGGCATCCATATCGAGGTGCCGCATGACAACCCGACCACGGGGCCGCTGCCGACAGCGGCCCACTGCGATACCAAAGAAAAGGGGAAACGATGACGGAGAAAGCTGAACGAGGTGCGGCGATCGTCGTCCGCAACCTCACGAAGAGCTACCCGATTGCGGGCAAAGCGGGCACCGCGCCCGAAGGCGGTGCAGGTGCCCCGCCGGACGGCGGGCGTAAGGGAAAGCGCGGTGCCCGGATGCGCAAGCATGTGCTCGACGGCGTGAGTTTCACCGTGCCCGCCGGGGCGATTGTGTCGTTCCTCGGCCACAACGGCGCAGGCAAGACCACTCTCATCCGAATCCTGTCGACGCTCATCACCGCAGACTCCGGCGAGGTGAGCATCTTCTCGCGCGATGTGAAAGAGGATCCGGTGGGCGTGCGCGCCGACATTGCCACCACCGGCCAATTCGCGGCGATCGACGAGAACCTCACCGGCCGGGAGAACCTGGAGTTCTTCGGGCGGCTGCGCGGACTCGACCGCGCCGACGCGGCCGCCCGCGCGACGGAACTACTCGCGCAATTCTCGCTCGCAGACAGTGCCTCGACGTTGGTGTCGGCCTATTCGGGTGGCATGCGGCGGCGCCTCGACATCGCCGCGTCGCTGTGCGTCGTGCCCAGGCTACTGTTCCTCGACGAACCCACGACGGGGTTGGACCCGGTCAGCCGCGAAGAGCTGTGGGGCTTCATCCGGCAGCTGCGGGACGACGGAATGACCCTGGTGCTGACCACCCAGTACCTGGAAGAGGCGGAGGCGCTGGCAGACCACGTCCATCTGCTCAAGGACCGCCGCATCGTCGCCAGCGGAACGCCGGAGGAATTGCGCCGCGACTTCGGGTCGCACGTGCTCCGCGTGTCCTTCGCCACCGCCGCCGGGGCGGAGGCGTTCGCCCGCTGCCTCGGGGGAACGTGCCTGGACCGCGCCCGCGTCGCGGGGAAGTCGGTGTCCCTCGACGTCGACCCCGGGCCGCGGATCCTCGAGGCGGTGGCGCGGGCGATGGAGGCCTCGGAAGCGTTGCCGGATTCGCTGAGCGTGTCGCCGCCCACCCTCAACGAGGTGTTCATATCGATGAACGCAGGGGGTGCGGCACGATGAGTGCGACGTCGGTCGCGGCGTTTCTCCGTCGGGATCTGCTGCTGTTGCGACGCAACACCGCGTCGCTGATCTCCATGTTCGTAGTTCCGCCCCTCTTCCTGCTGTGCCTGTACGCGGTGTTTGGGTACTCGGCGGGGCAATCCGGCTTCGGGTACCTGCGTTTCGTGCTCGGCGGCTGCCTGTTCCAGGCGGCGATGTTCACCGCCGCGGCGTCGGCGATGGCGGTGGGACAGGACGTCGAATCCGGGCTTGTTGACCGCGTGCGCCTGTTGCCCGGGGCCACAGGCGGCTATGTCGCCGGCAGGCTCGCCACCGATTTGCTGCGGATGTCCGCGTCGATCGCGGCGCTGCTGGTCGTCGCGTGGGCCTGTGGCCTCGACATGGCTGTCGGTGACGTCGCGTGGACTGTCCTGTGGTCACTGCTCGCCGCAGCGGTTCTGTCCCTGGTCACGGACGGGGTGATCCTGATGGTGCCCGCCCCGGTGTCGACGGCCTCATCGATCCAGGCGCTGGAAATGCTGCTGCTTATGTTCTCCACCGCGTTCATTCCGGCGACCGCTTTGGACGGCTCCCTGCGCGACGTCGTGCGTCACATGCCGTTTTCGCCGATGATCGAGGTGATCAGGGCGGCGTCCCCGGACGCCTTCCCGGATAGCGCAGGGGAAGAGGCAGCCCTGTGGCTCGGTGTCGCGGTGGTCGCCGGAATCGTCCTGTTCATCCGCCGGTTCACCTCGAGGAGCGAATCATGATCGACGCCATCTTCGTGCATTTGCGGCGCATCGCCCACATTTGGCTGCGGCGCCCCGACTTCTGGTTCATGACGTTCATTGCTCCGCTCGTGTACCTGTTCATCGTCAACCGCATGTTCGGTGGCCTGGTCAGGCAGCTCACCGGAGAGTTCGAACTCCGGAACGCGGTCATCCTGGTCGTGACGGCGTGGGCGTTCATCCTGGCCATCACGGGATCGTCCACCGTGTTCGTTGAACGCAGCAATGGCTTCCACGAGCGGTTAATCACCATGCCGTCACCGTACGCGGCCGTGCCGGCCGCACGGATTATTGCCGAGTTCATCCGGATCATGGCGATGACGGTCGTTGTCGCGGCGGTGGCCGCCTTGCTTTCCGACGGCCCCCCGGAGGTGTCCTGGTGGTGGAGGATCGCGGTGACCGGCGCGATGGTTGCCGCGGCGGCCGCATGCACCGGCACGTACATCGCGTTCTCCATCACCAGCCCCCAGGGTTCCGTGGCCCTCATCCCGTTAATCATCGTTGCGATGTTCGTCAACACGGTGCTCATGCCCGCCGACCACTTCCGTCCTCTCCTGCGCGGAATCGCCGGGCACACCCCCGTATCCGCGGCCGGCGAGGCCGTCAACGGCACCGGGGCTGCGGGTCTGGTGGTCTGCGCGGCCTGGTTCTTAGGCATCGCCGTGCTCGCGGCGTGGGGCATCGCCGTGAAAACGAGGCCGGGGGAGGCTGCATGACGGGCACGTCCACGGGGGCGGCGCCGCCGATGACGGCCCGCGAACCCGAGCACCTAACCCGAAACCGCCGCGTGGACGCGGCCCACACACCCGGAGACAGAACCAGATGAAGTCGATTGCCCAGATCGTCCAGAACAACCGCAGACTCCTCGCGGCCTACGAGGACAAGGTCCAGCCGAGGTTCCTCAGCCGCTATGCGCGTGAACCGATGGACGCCGCCGCCGTGTATCGGAAGCTCCGTGCGCTGGATCCCGGGCCGGATGCGCCAGCCCGGGTTCTCGACCTCGGTTGCGGAACCGGGTGGCTCGCCCGCATGCTTGCCGCCGAGCCTCGCTATCGCAGGGCGAACATCGTCGGCTACGACCTGTCGCCCAATGCGATCCGCATCGCCCGCGAACGCGCCGCCGTCGAAGGGCTCGGGGCTCGGACGGAATTCCACGTCGCCGACGTCCTCGCGCCGCTCGCGGGAGAGCCCGGCGGGACCGATGAAATCTGGGTGTGCGGCGCGCTCCACCAAATGAAGGATGCGGGTGCTGCGCTCGGCAGGGTCGCCGGGCTGCTCGCCGACGGCGGCATCGCTTACGTGCAGACGTTCGCCGAGGATCCCGACGTGAACGAGCGGGTCGACATGGCCGTCATGGCGAAGATGGGCCACCGGGTGTTCCGGGGCAGCGAGCTCGAGGACCTCGCCGAAGCCAACGGGCTGAAGCTGGGCGGAGCCTCACGCGCCGGCATGGTGTACTTCTGCACTCTCACGAAGAAAAGCACGATCGGGGAGGCGGGCAAGTGAGCGCCGTGGACGGGACTGTAGGCCCGTGGTCACTGCTCGCCCCGATCCGGACACGGATGCGTGCGGTGGTCGCGTTATCCGTCCTGTCGTCGGTGGCTACCGTCGCTTCTCTGGTCGGCATCATCGACATCGCGATGACGTACCCGGAGGCCCCGGAGCATCGGACGTGGTTGGCCGTGGCTGTCATCGTCGTCGCCGCAACGGTGCGCATGGCCGCGGACGGCGCCGCCGGCATGCTCTCGCACCGGGCGGATAACGACCTGCAGCTCCACCTTCGGCGCCGGCTGGTCGCCCAAATCCGGAAGTTGCCGCTGGGCTGGCTGGACGCCCGGCGCTCGTCGGGAATCATCGGGTCGGTTGAGAAGGACGTCGCGGCTATCCACCAGCTCATGGGCCACACCGTCGGTGAGACCGTGGTGGCGGTGCTGGTTCCTATGCTTTCCCTCATCGCGCTCGTTGCGGTGGATTGGCGGATTGCGGCGGTGGCGGTCGTCCCGGTGCTGGTCACCTTCGCCCTGATGGGCGTGATGATTTCACGCGGAGCCGGTCTTCAGCGCGACTACGAGCGAGCCTCCGAAGGAGTGACGGCCGCGGTCATCGAGTTGGTGCGCGGTATCCCAGTGATGAAGTCCTTCGGACGCGCCAACCAGGGCGCGGGTCGCTACGATGCCGCGGCGCTGTCGTTCGTCCGCGCGTGGTCTGCCTGGTCCCGGCAGTCGAACATCTATCTCGGGGTCATCGACGTGGTGACGTCCCCGATCACAGTCCTCGCAGTGGTGTGCGGGGCCGGCCTCGCGCTGAGGGACGCCGCGGGAGGTCTACCGGAGGGGCTCGTTGCCGGGCTGGTTCTCGGCCTTGGACTCTCCGCGGCGATCGTGCGGGTGGCCATGAACTCCGAACCCATCATCGCGGGGATCGCTGCCCTGAAGTCCATCGCGGAGGTGCTGGGCACGCCGCCGATCGTCGAGCCCGCCGATCCGGTGCCCGTGCGCGGAGGCGCGCTCGAGGCCCGGAACCTGGTCTTCGCCTACGGCGATGGGCCGCGGGTCCTCGACGGGATGTCCGCGACGTTCGAACCGGGGACCCTCACTGCGCTGGTGGGGTCCTCCGGTTCCGGAAAGTCCACCGTCGCCCGGCTGTTGGCGCGTTTCTACGACCCCGTTGAAGGCTCGGTGCGGCTGGGCGGCGCCGATCTTCGCGACATTGCCGTGCGCGACGTGCACCGCTCGGTGTCGGTGGTGTTCCAAGATCCGCAGTTGCTCACGCTGCCGTTGCGGGAGAACATCAGGCTGGCCAGGAGAGACGCCACCGACGGCGAAATCATGGCGGCCGCGAAGCTCGCGAACCTCGATGCGGTCATCGCGGCGCTGCCGAAGGGCCTGGATTCGGTGGTCAACGTCGACGTGACCTTTTCCGGTGGTGAGGCGCAGCGCGTGGCCATCGCGAGGTCGATCGTCACGGACGCGCCGGTGCTCATCTTCGACGAGGCAACCGCTTACGCGGATCCGGCTTCCGAGGCCCTCATCCAGTCCGCAATCGAGCGTTTGGCCCGTTCACGGACGGTGATTGTGATCGCGCACAGGTTGAGCACGATCCGCAACGCCGACCGCATCCTCGTTCTCGACGGGGGAGCGGTCGCGGAGGCGGGTACCCACGACGAGTTGCTTGCGCGCGGTGGCCGCTACCGGGATTTGTGGCGCGCGTTCGCGCTCGACGACGAACCATCCGCCCCGCGGGGCACTGAATTAGACGATGAAAAGGCGGGGAACCGATGATTCGGGACTTGTGGTCGATGACGGATCGGCGCTCGAGAATGACGCTGGCGTGGCTCATTGCGTTGGCCGCGCTTGCCGCGCTGGCTCAGGGAGCGGCGTTCGTCGCGCTGCTGCCGCTGCTGTCGGCTCTGGCCGAGGGAGATGATGCGACGGCGTGGCGTTTCACCGGCGTCATCGCCGGCCTCGCGGCCGCCCATGCGGTGCTGTCTCTCGCCGCGGGGACGGTCGGCAGGGCGAATTCCGCAGCGGTGCTGTCGTCCCTACTGCGCTCTCTGGGCGAACGCGTGCTGACGTTGCCACTCGGGTACGTCACCAAGTCCACGGCCGGCCGCTTTTCGGAGATGGCATCGTCGGGTATCGCGTTCGCGGCGTCCGTGCCGCACGTGATCCTGCGGCCTGTCATCGCCGCGGCGGTTGCGCCGACCGTCATCGCCTTCGGAATTCTGGCGGTGGATTGGCGCGTCGGTTTGGTTCTCGTCGCGTCGGCGCCGGTGATCTTCTTCGCTTACCGGGCCATTGGTCGGGTCGGCGGGGAGTCGGACGAAGCGCATGCTGACGCCGTCGCTGCCGTCTCCGGCAGGCTGATCGAGTTCACCCGCTGCCAGCAGGCGATTCGCGCCGCGGGCGACGGTTCGGCGGCGGACGCGATGGTGGATGAGGCAATCCGGGCCCAACACGATGCGTTCGCGAAGGCGACGTCGACGCAGGGGGCGGCCATCGGACGGCTGGGTTCGGTCGTCCATGCGGTGTTCACGGCGGCGGTGATAGTCGCCGTGGCAGTCGCCGCGACGGGCGGGATGGCGCCGGCGCATTTGGCGCCGATGCTCATCGTGGTCGTCCAGTTCACCGGACCGATCACCACGGCGGGAGCGTTGTCCGGCGGTTTCGGTGCGGGCCGCAACACGTTGGCTGCGTTGCGTGACCTGCGGGCAATCCCCGCCCTTCCCGAACCTGCCGCACCGGAGCTGCCCGACGGGCATGACGTGGAGTTCCGCGACGTGAGCTTCGGGTACGGGGATAAGAAGGTTCTCGACGGCGTCAGCTTCCGTGCCCCTCAGGGAGCGCTGGTTGCCGTAGTGGGACCGTCGGGGGCGGGCAAGACGACGGTCATGCGGCTGCTGTCGCGTTTTCATGATCCGGACTCGGGGGAGGTCCTCATCGGCGGGGTACCCTTGCCTCGGATTGGCACCGACGGCGTGAACTCGCTGGTGACCCCGGTGTTCCAAGAGACGTTCCTTTTCGACGCGTCCGTGCGGGACAACGTGGTCTTCGCCGATCCCGGATTCGGTTCCGAGCCCGGTGACGGGGATCGCTTGCGCGAGGCCGCCCGGCGTTCCGGGGTGGACCGCATCGTGGAGCTGCTGCCTTCCGGGTGGGATACCCCGGTGGGGGAGGAGGGGACGCTGCTGTCGGGAGGCGAGCGGCAGCGCCTCGCCATCGCCCGGGCGCTTCTGAAGGATTCCCCGGTGGTGCTTCTCGACGAGCCGACGTCCTCGCTGGATGCGGCCACTGAGCGGGCGATCGTCGGCACGATGGAGGCGTTGCGCGGCGATCGCACCGTGATTGTCGTCGCCCATCGCCTGCACACCGTTCGCGATGCCGACCTCATCGTCGTGCTTTCGGAGGACGGGACGGTCGCAGAACGGGGCACGCACGATGAATTGCTGGCGAAGGGCGGCCGCTACGCCGAGTCGTGGGCGTGCCGGACGGGGAGCTCCTCGGGCGCCTGATCCTCATCACCTGGTCGATGCCCTCACGGGCGCCCTGCCGCAGCTTCCCGAATCCCACCGCCAGGCGCTCGGTGGACAGAGCGAAAACGCCGACGAAAACGCCGAGCAGCACGAACACCGACGAGCTGTAAAGACTGAAGCTCCCGGGAACGTGAAAATAGCCCCCCCCTTCCCGCTACTGCTACCGCCCGTGAATCTGGTTCTGCGCAATCTCCAGCCCGTGGCTGGCGATTAACTCCACCGCCTCCGCAGCAGTGGGCAGAGTGAAAGCGAGCTCCTCGCGTTCCTTAGCATTGAAATTACGCAGCACGTAGTCCGCCGGATCTTGGCGGCCCGGAGGACGGCCAATGCCAATACGCACCCGCATGTAGTCCTTCGTGCCCAACGACTTCGTGGTCGAGCGCAGGCCATTGTGGCCATTCTCGCCCCCGCCGCGCTTAAGCCGTACCACGCCCGGGTCCAGGTCCAGCTCATCGTGGACTACCACGACGTCGGTAGGCGCGACGTTGAAGAACTTGGCCAGCGCCGCAATCGGACCACCCGACAGATTCATGTAGGTCCGGGGCTTAGCCAGAATCACCTGTCGCTCGCCGCCATCGGAGGTCTTAAACCGAGTCTGCACAATCTCAGCGTTGGACTTCTTATGCACGCTAAACGACGAAGGCATCGGAGAAGTGCGGCTCGCTAGTTCATCTAGCACCAGATGCCCGACGTTATGGCGGGTGAGTTCATATTTGGGCCCAGGGTTGCCGAGCCCCACGACAAGCAGAGGTGTGGTGGAGGCGTTCATGAATTCAATCTTGGCACACGGTGCGCGGTCTGTTGGCTTCGGGGAGTTTCAAGAACAAAAAAGGGACGGACCAGAGTGTCCGTCCCTTTTTAGCTAAACGTGAAAGCCTGTACTGGTTCAGTCAGATAGAGCCATTCAGCGTTTGAATTACTCAGCCTCTTCCTCAGCCGGCTCATCCGGGGTCTCAGCCTCGCCCATGCCCTCGATGTCGGCATCGACGTCGCCAGCCGGCTCTTCCTCCGGCTCGACAATGTTGAAGATGAGCAGGTCAGCGTCGTCGGTGAGGACCAGGCCCTCCGGCAGGGTAACGTCGCCGGCGTGAACCATGGTGCCGACCTCTGCGCCCTCGACGGAGACCTCGATCTCTTCCGGAATAGCCAGAACCGGTGCGTTGACCAGAATGGTTTCGGCATCCTGCATGAGCAGGGCGCCCGGAGCGAGCTCGCCAGTCGGAACGACCGGAACCTCAACCTCAACCTTCTCGTCACGGTGAATGGCGAGCAGGTCAGCGTGGTCGATGTCGAGGGTCAGCGGGTTCTGGTCAACAGCCTTGACCATGGACAGCTGGGACTCGCCCTCGATGTTGACGTCCAGAACAGCATTGACACCGTGGTTACGGATGACAGCGTGGAAATCCAGAGTGTCAACGAGGATGTGCTTCGGGGCATCCAGGTCAGCGCCGTAGATGACAACCGGGATGTCGCCAGCAACGCGGGCACGGCGAGCGGCACCCTTGCCGAACTCGGTGCGGTTACGGGCATCAATCTTGATGATGTTGGGCTTTGCCATGAAAATGGACTCCTAAACGATTCGATATTGAGTCGTCGAGTCGAGCACGTGCCGCATCCATGCCACCGTGGGCGCAAAAGTTGGGCTGCGAGCGTCGCGTCGATAACGGCAACCACCTACTGTGGCCGCCCTCGCCGAGACTTACCGGAGAAATTGTAGTGGACTAACAGGTCAAACAGCAAACCCCGCCACCACCAGCAAAACTAGGTTGCTGGTCGCGGCGGGGTGCCCGTCGGCAAGCGGAAAGAACTTATGCCTGACCCTCGAAGAGGGTGGTGACGGAACCGTTTTCGAAGATCTCATGGATCGTCTTAGCCAGCAGCGGTGCGATTGGCAGGACGGTCAGATTGTCCCAGCCCTCGGTGGACTGCGGCAGGGTATCGGTGGTGATGACCTCGCGGGCACCGCACTTCGACAGGCGCTCGCGAGCTGGGTCGGAGAAGACACCGTGCGTGGTAGCGATGATGACATCCTCAGCGCCAGCCTCACGCAGCACCTTGACAGCGCCGGCGATGGTGCCGCCGGTGTCAATCATGTCGTCGATGAGCAGACAGGTCTTACCGGAGACCTCGCCGACCACGCGGTTGGCGACAACCTGGTTTGCGACATCGACGGAACGGGTCTTGTGAATGAAGGCCAGCGGGGCGTCGCCCAGGGTGTTGGCCCACTTCTCGGAAACCTTCACACGGCCGGCGTCAGGGGAGACCACGACGAGGTTGTCCAGGGAGTAGTTCTTCTTGATGTACTCCGACAGAATCGGCATGGCGTGCATGTGATCGACCGGGCCGTCGAAGAAGCCCTGAATCTGGTCGGTGTGGAGATCCACGGAGACGATGCGGTCAGCGCCTGCGGTCTTGAGCAGATCAGCGACCAGGCGAGCGGAAATCGGCTCACGGCCACGGTGCTTCTTGTCCTGGCGGGCGTATGGGAAGAACGGCAGGATAGCGGTGATGCGCTTGGCCGAACCGCGCTTGAGCGCGTCAATCATAATCAGCTGCTCGATGAGCCACTTGTTCAGCGGTGCCGGGTGCGCCTGCAGTACGAAGGCATCGGAACCGCGGACGGATTCCTCGTAGCGCACGAAGATTTCACCGTTGGCAAAATCACGAGCGGTCATCGGAGTCAGCTCTGTGCCGAGCTCCTTGGCAACTGCCTCGCCCAATTCCGGGTGTGCCCTTCCGGAGAAGAGCATGAGGTTCTTTTGGTTATCGATCCACTGGCCGGTCATCTGCCGTCTAGCCTTCCTGGTCTTCCTTGTTGTTGTCAGCGTTGTCAGCTACCTGCGCCGCCTGCGCTGCCTCAGCAGCAGCGGTACCTGGACGCTTCCGCTCGACCCATCCCTCGATGTTGCGCTGACGGCCACCACTGACCGCCAATGCTCCCGGAGGAACGTCGTCCTTAATAACAGTACCTGCACCTGAGTACGCACCATCACCCACGGTCACCGGAGCGATGAACATGGTGTCGGAGCCGGTGCGAACATGCGAGCCGATAACAGTGCGGTGCTTGTTGACACCGTCGTAGTTCACGAACACGCTGGAGGCACCAATGTTGGAGTGCTCGCCAATCTCCGCATCGCCGACGTAGGTCAGGTGCGGAACCTTCGAACCGTTTCCGATCTGCGCGTTCTTCGCTTCTACGAAGCCGCCGAGCTTCGCGCCGACACCGAGTTTGGTGTTCGGGCGAATGTAGGTGAACGGTCCGACCGCCGCATCCTCGCCGATCTCCGAATCGGAACCGTGTGTACGTACGACGCTGGCGCGCTTGCCGACGACCATGTTGGTCAGTGTCGTGTCCGGTCCCACGGTGGCCCCGTCGCCAATCACGGTCTTGCCGTGCAGCTGCGTGCCCGGCAGAATCGTGACGTCGCGGCCGATTTCCACCTCAACGTCAATCCACGTGGTGTCCGGATCGACGATAGTGGCGCCCCCGCGCATAGCTGCCTCGCAGGTGCGACGGTTGAGCTCGCGGCCAAGGGTAGCCAGCTGGACGCGGTCATTGACACCGGCGACGACGGTGGCATCGGCGAGGCGGTGACCGCGCACTGAGCGGTCGGCCTCACGGGCGATGCCAATGACATCGGTGAGGTAGAGCTCGCCCTGGGCATTGTTGGTGTCCAGCTGCTTGAGAGCGTTCGCCAGGGTCTCGGCGTCGAATGCGTAGACACCGGAGTTGACCTCGGTGATCTCGCGTTCCTCGTCGGAGGCGTCCTTTTCCTCCACGATGCGCAGAACTTCACCGTCGGCGTTGCGAACGATGCGGCCGTAGCCGTGCGGGTTGTCAGCAGTGGAGGTCAGCACAGTCACGGCAGCGCGTGGCTTGCGGTTGTGCTCTTCGAGCAGTGCCTGGAGCGCTTCGGAATCCAGCAGCGGAACATCGGAAGTGGTTACCAGGATGGTGCCATCGAAGTTCTGCAGCTCGGGGTGCTCCAGCGCGCACTGAACAGCGTGGCCGGTACCGTTTTGCTCGTCCTGGTGGGCAATGACGACACCGTTGGAGTGCTCGGCCTTCTCTGTCCAGGTGCCGATGGCGTCGATTACCTTTTCGCGCTGGTGGCCAACGACAACAGCAATCTCTTCCGGACTAATGCCCTTGGCGGCATAGAGCGCGTGCTCCAACATGGTACGACCGCCGATAGCGTGCAGCATTTTCGGCGTATCGGATTTCATTCGGGTGCCTTGACCCGCGGCGAGAATGACCACAGCGGTGGCCGAACCGTTTGACATGAAACTTGCTACTCCTCGGTCAGGGTGCATCACGGTCACGGCGGGGCGAAAAGTCACTTCTTAATTAAGGGGCCGGCCCCCCGCTTGCTCTCCCACCAGGACTCGAACCTAGAATGCCGGTACCAAAAACCGGAGTGTTGCCATTACACCATGGGAGATTGGGGCAAACGCGAAAAAAATTGCATGGCTGATTCGACTCAGCCAACTCGCTTGCGCCTGCGATATACGATAGCAAGACTTTAGCCACTAATCTAAAAGCATGGCCTCCAATTCACCGAGACGACGTATGACCGGTCCACAGCGCAAAGCTCAGCTGACAGAAGTCAGCCGTGGAATCTTTGCCGCCAAGGGGCTTGATGCCGCCTCAATGGAGGAGATCGCTGCCGCAGCCGGGGTGTCAAAGCCGGTTGTCTACGAGCATTTTGGTACCAAAGAGCGGCTCTACCAGGCAGTCGTCGACCAGGAGATGAAGACCCTGGAGGCCACGATTAGGGAAGCGTTGTCCCTGGGGCGCTCGCGTTACCGCATCGAACAGGCGGTGTTGGCACTGCTGACTTATGTCGAGGAAAACCCGGAGGGATTCTCCATTATTTCTCGCGACCCCGGTGTGGCGGGTGGCTATGAGACGCTGCTGAATAATGCCACTGAGTCGGTTACGCCTATCCTCTCCGAGGCTTTCAAACGCGCTGGTTTCGACCCGGCCATGTCGGTGCTCTACGGAAACTGCATGGTCGGTATGGTTTCGCAGACTGCTCGCTGGTGGATGGAGAAGCGCAGTCCGGATAAAGAGACGGTGGCGGCGCACATCGTGAACCTGTGCTGGAACGGGCTGGCCGGCATGGAGGGGGCCCCGACTCTGCATGGCTCCGCTGATGTACCAGCGGCCGCTGAGGGCGCGAAGTTCGGAGCAGGTGCTGCGGCAGACCCGATGCAGGTGGCGGAGAACGGCTAACCAGCGCGCAGGGTGAATCCGGGGTGCATGGTTATATTGGGGCTATGCCAACTTCTGCGTCTTCCTCGGCGAAAGCCACACCCAGCATTCTGCCGAACCCACTGTCGGGGCTGGAAAGCCTCGTTGTCACGGATCCTCAATTTGTCGGCGTGCTCGGGCGCGTCGGCGAAGACGGGCTGGCGCTCACGGGTGCGGACGCGGTGCGTTCGCACCTTATTTACGCCATGTCCACGAAGGTGCCGGTGCTGGTCGTCACGGCTACTGGCCGTGAGGCGGAGGACCTGACTGCCGAGGTCAAGTCGATGATCGGCGACCGTGTAGCTATGTTCCCCTCGTGGGAGACGCTCCCGCATGAGAAGCTTTCGCCGGCTGTGGATACTGTGGCGCAGCGTCGTAAGGCGCTTTACGACGTTCGCCGGGGCAAAGTCGACGTTCTGATTGCGGCGGTGCGCTCGTTGGTGCAGCCGATTGTGGACGACCTCGAGGCTGAAGCCAGCGCGCCCATCCACATCCAGCTGGACCAGGACTGCGAGAACCTGGTTGAGCGGCTGGTGCATCACGGCTATTCGCATGTGGACATGGTCGGCAGGCGTGGTCAGTTTGCCGTGCGTGGCGGCATCGTCGATGTCTTCCCGGCGACCGAAGAGCTGCCGGTTCGTATCGAGCTCTGGGGTGACGAGGTTACCGACCTGCGCGCCTTTTCCGTCGCTGACCAGCGCACGATCTCTGAGATAGAGGTCGACCAGCTGGATATCTTCCCGTGTCGTGCACTGCTTATCGACGACGACGTGAAGGGCGCCGCGGAGAAACTCGCCACTACGCGTTCTGGACAGGTCCAAGAAATGCTCACCCGCATCGGTGATGGCCAGTGGGTGGAGGGCATGGAGTCGCTGATTCCACTGATTAGTCAGCATCCGATGAAGATGCTCACCGAGGTCATGCCGGAGAAAACGCATGTGCTCATGTGCGGGCCGGAGCGCATTCGCTCTCGCGCGCAGGACCTGATTAGTGCGGGCGAGGAGTTTATGGCCGCAGCGTGGGAAACGGCCGCGATGGGTGGCTCGGCGCCAATCGCCACCGATGGTCTGGAGCCCAGCGCTTACCGTAGCTTGGCCTCTATCCCGATGCCCACCTCGTGGCATATTTCCCCGCCCGGCATGTTGGAGGCGGGGGTCACCGAAGATGATGTGCTGCCGCTAACCTTTGAGCCTGGGCCCGCGCCACGCGGTGACTTAAAGGAAATTGGTCACCTGATGAGGCAGCTGCGCGATGCCACGGTCGCGGGGGAACGAGTGGCGTACGTGGCGGCGACGCCCGCGGGCGCGCGTCGGCAAGCGGAAAGGTTTAGGGAAGCCGGAATTGCGACGCGCATGGCGGCGGGCCCGGAGTATCCCGAGTCCGGGAGAATTACCGTCTACCAGGGTGTTTTGCACGGCGGCCTGGTGTTCCCGCGTATTCCCGGTGGCGCGCTGACTCTGATTACTGAGCAGGACATCACGGGTAACCGCATCGCGGAAGGTGCCCTTGGTGGTCGCCGTAAACCGGCGAAGCGCCGTGGTCGCGTGGATCCGCTGGCACTGAAGGCCGGCGACTATGTCGTACACGACACTCATGGCATCGGTCGATTTGTGAAGCTCACTGAGCGCACCATCGGCACGGGCGAGGATCAGGCTCGCCGCGAGTACGTGGTGCTCGAGTACGCACCGAGCAAGCGCGGAGGCCCCTCGGACCAGCTCTACGTGCCGATGGAGAGCCTGGATCTGCTGTCGCGCTATGTCGGCGGCGAAAAGCCCGCGCTGTCGAAGATGGGCGGCTCGGACTGGAAGTCCACCAAGCGCAAGGCCCGTGGCGCTGTCCGCGAGATTGCGGAAGAGCTGGTCAAGCTCTACGCCGAGCGTCAAGCCGCGCCGGGCCACGCGTTCGCGCCGGATACGCCGTGGCAGCAGGAGATGGAGGATAACTTCCCCTTCACCGAGACTGAGGACCAGCTGCAGGCCATCGACGAAATCAAGTCCGACATGGAAAAGCCGGTACCGATGGACCGCGTGCTCATCGGCGATGTCGGCTACGGCAAGACCGAGGTGGCACTGCGTGCTGCTTTCAAAGCGGTTCAAGATGGCCGTCAGGTAGCAGTGTTGGTGCCGACCACGCTGTTGGCACAGCAGCATTTGACTACTTTCACTCAGCGTATGGAGGGCTTCCCAGTCACCATCCGCGGGCTGTCCCGCTTCACCTCACCGAAGGACTCCAAAGAGGTTCTCGAAGGGTTGAAGAATGGGACGGTCGATATGGTTATCGGCACGCATCGTCTCTTGCAGACCGGCGTGCAGTGGAAAGAACTCGGTCTGGTCATCGTTGACGAGGAGCAGCGTTTCGGCGTCGAGCACAAGGAGCACATCAAGGCGCTGCGTCACCACGTCGACGTGCTCACCATGTCCGCAACGCCAATTCCGCGCACGCTCGAAATGTCGATTGCCGGCATCCGCGAGATGAGCCAGATTCTCACCCCGCCGCAGGACCGCCACCCGGTGCTGACATACGTCGGCGCGCAGTCTGACAAGCAGGTCGCCGCTGCTATCAGGCGCGAGCTGCTTCGCGACGGCCAGGTGTTCTACCTGCATAATAAGGTGGAAACCATTGACAAAGTCGCCCAGACTATCCGCAATTTGGTGCCCGAGGCCCGCGTGGTAGTGGCCCACGGTCAGATGGGGGAGGAGCAGCTGGAGCGCACGGTCGATGGCTTCTGGCAGCGCGAGTACGACGTGCTGGTGTGTACCACCATCGTGGAGACCGGCCTGGATATTGCCAACGCCAATACGTTGATTGTGGAAAACGCGCACCATATGGGCCTTTCCCAGCTGCACCAGCTGCGTGGTCGTGTGGGCCGTTCCCGTGAGCGCGCCTATGCCTACTTCCTCTACCCGGAAAATCAGACGCTGACGGAGACTTCCTACGACCGTCTGTCCACGATCGCGCAGAACAATGACTTGGGTGCCGGTATGGCTGTGGCCATGAAGGACCTGGAAATGCGCGGTGCCGGAAATATCCTCGGTGCGGAGCAGTCCGGTCACATTGCCGGTGTCGGCTTCGATATGTACGTCCGACTGGTTGGCGAGGCCGTGGCCGCGCTGAAGGCAGTGGCCGATGGTGAAACTCCGGATGCTTCCGATAACGAACCGAAGGAAGTGCGGATCGATTTGCCGGTCGATGCGAATATTCCGGCCGAATATGTGTCGTCGGAACGCCTACGTCTAGAGGCGTACCGCAAATTTGCTGCCGCCAGTGCGCTGGACGATATCGACGTAGTGCTCGAAGAGCTTGTTGACCGTTACGGAACCCCACCCATTGAGGTGGAGAGACTGGCGGTTATTTCACGACTTCGAATTATTTGCCGGGAATTCGGCGTGCATGAAGTTCAAGCCATGGGTGCGCACATTAGAATAACCCCTATGGAGCTTGCTGACTCCAAGCAGGTGCGTCTCAAGCGCCTGTATCCACAGGCGACCTATCGTGCGGCAACGCGCACGGTTTCCGTCGGAATGCCGAAGGAAGGGCGAGGGTTGCGGGCAAAACCTGTCCGCGATATTGCATTGGTGCAGTGGGTAGCAGACTTCTTGACATCGATGGCGGGAATTCCACGTATGGATATCTCGCACATGGGAAAGGACTAGAAACCGTATGACTATCATCAAGCTCGATAGCCGCTTTCCAACAGCGATTCCGCTGGAAGCCGCTAGCCTGCTGACCGGTGAAGTCAGCTACACCGAAGAAGTCCCGATCCGTGTGCGCTGGGCAATCGCCGACGCCGGTGGGCACTCGGTGTCCCAGGCGGAGATTCTGGTCACCACCGATATGGAAAACGACGAGGTACTCGATCGCCTCGATGCGGGCGAGAAGGTCTACTCGGTCGAGCTGGATGATGCGCAGGACCCAGCAGCTCCGGCAGCTCAGGTTGCGGCGGCTCCCCAGCAGGACTCGGTGAAAGAACCTGAGTCAGAACCGGTTGCAGAGCCAGGGGCAGAGCCTGTTGCAGAACCGCTGACTCCGCAGGAACAGCTTGCCGCAGCTCGTCTGCCCCACGTCGTCGAGGCCGTGGACATCATGGCGGCAGCACGGCGCACGGGGCAGTGGGAAGCTCGCCAGACGCACAAGAGCCTGCTGCCGTATCTCATTGAAGAGACCTACGAGTTTGTCGACGCAGTCAACGAGGGCGGTGACATTCGTAGCGAGCTGTCAGATCTGCTGCTGCAGATCCTCTTCCACGCTGAAATCGCGGAGGACTTCGACTTCGACGATGTGGCGACCGACTTTATTTTGAAGATGCGCGCTCGTCAGCCGTACCTCTTCGACGGCACTGTGGCCGAGGGAGAGATGGTGTCGGAGGAAGAACAGGAGCGACTGTGGGCTTACGGCCGCGGACGTCCGCGCTCGAACCCGGCCACACAGCTGCCAGCTCTGACTTTGGCTGAGGAAGCCATCCGCCGCGCACGTGCACTGGGACTGTCCGATGCAGACATTCCAGTGGAGATTCTGGTCCCGACCCCGGGGCTGGAGACTGAGTCCGGTGCGGAAGAACGGACCCGACAGGCTTCACGCGCATTCCTGACTGAGCTGGCCCAGATGGAGAATCAGCAGGCCGGCAGTGCTGAGCAGTGGGCAGCGGGCAGCGAAGATAACGAAGAGGCTGAGGACTTCGGCCCGTCGGAAAGCGACAGCTAGTTTCCAGCAAAAGTGATTTCTGTCCTCGAGTTTGAGTGATTTTTACGGTCTACCCCGTAGAGTAATTCCCCATGCCTTCTAATTCTCCCTTTGATGAATACGCGCACCCCGCACCCCGCGGGGCGAAGCCGCGTGGCCGCAGTAAGGGGAAAAAGAAGTCCTCGAGAGGCTGTGGCTGCCTCGGTCTAACCTCCCTGGCGGTGCTGATCATCATTGGCACGGTTGGGGCGTTGGCTATGTTCACTGGACCCGTAATCCCGTCGTTGACCAAGAAGCCGATTCCGGATAATGTGCCGCCTGCTGCGGCTGAGCCACCGCCGATGATTGATGTCAACGCGCCCGGGCGCACCTCGGAACAGCTCCGACAGTGGGCGCAGCAGATTTCCCCGAAGACGGGTATTTCTGAGGACGCTCTCCGCGCCTACGGCAACGCATATGTGATTGCGGCAGAACAGTTCCCGAACTGCCACCTGGAGTGGAACACGCTTGCAGGACTGGGCAAAGTGGAGACTAATCACGGCACGTACTCGGGCAATTGGCTCAAGCCGGCTCATATCGGCGCCGATGGGGTAGTCAGTCCGACGATTATCGGTCCGCCGCTGGACGGCACGAGTGGGTTTGCTGAGGTTCTCGATACTGACAACGGTGAACTCGACGGTGACACAGAGTATGACCGCGCTGTGGGGCCGATGCAGTTTATTCCCGAGACCTGGCATCGTTTTGCGATGGATGCTTCTGGTGATGGCGTCGCCGACCCCAACAACATCGACGACGCAACTGCGACCACCGCACGGATGCTCTGCAGTGGGGAACGCGACCTCGCCACCCCGGAAGGGTGGGCATCTGCAATTCGCTCGTATAACCAGTCTGAGCAGTATCTTCGCGATGTTCGGGATGCTGCGGCGAACTATGCGCTGAATCAGCCCGCATAGGGTGAAAAGGATTTAAGGCGAAGGTTGGCAAACCGTGCCACAATTGGAGTCATGTGCCGGAACGGTTCCGGCGGAAAGGTGACCTATGGCTGCAATCATCGAGTTGAACGCACGCGAAATTCTGGACTCCCGTGGTAACCCGACCGTTGAGGTTGAGGTGCTGTTGGAAGACGGCGCTGTGGGCCGCGCTGCGGTTCCGTCCGGTGCCTCCACCGGCGTTCATGAGGCACACGAGCTCCGCGATGGCGGAGACCGTTACCTGGGCAAGGGGGTCGAGAAGGCTGTCCGCGCTGTGCTCGAGGAGATTGAGGACGCAATTATTGGCCTCGAGGCTGAGGACCAGCGTCTGGTTGACAAGACCATGATTGAGCTGGACGGCACCGACAACAAGTCCCGCCTGGGTGCTAACGCAATCCTGGGTGTTTCCATGGCTGTTGCCAAGGCTGCTGCTGAGTCCGCTGGCCTGGATCTGTTCCGCTACGTCGGCGGCCCGAACGGTCACGTTCTGCCGGTTCCGATGATGAACATCCTCAACGGTGGCGCACACGCTGACTCCGGCGTTGACGTCCAGGAGTTCATGATTGCTCCGATTGGCGCCCCGACCTTCAAGGAAGCACTGCGCGTCGGTGCTGAGGTCTACCACGCACTCAAGAAGGTCATTAAGGACAAGGGCCTGTCCACTGGCCTCGGTGATGAGGGCGGCTTCGCTCCGTCGGTTGACTCCACCAAGGCTGCTCTTGACCTGATTGTTGAGGCAATTGAGGCTGCAGGCTACAAGTTGGGCGACGATGTCGCTCTGGCTCTCGACGTCGCTTCTTCCGAGTTCTTCAAGGACGGCAAGTACCACTTCGAGGGCGGCGAGCATACCGCTGAGGAGATGGCAGCTGTCTACGCTGACCTGGTTGAGAACTACGCCATCGTCTCCATCGAGGATCCGCTGCAGGAGGATGACTGGGAGGGCTACACCACCCTGACTGCTCAGCTTGGTGACAAGGTCCAGATCGTCGGCGACGACTTCTTCGTCACCAACCCGAAGCGTCTGGCAGAGGGCATTGAGAAGAAGGCCGCTAACGCTCTGCTGGTCAAGGTCAACCAGATCGGTACCCTGTCCGAGACCTTCGAGGCCGTCGCAATGGCTCACAACGCCGGCTACAAGTCCATGATGTCCCACCGCTCCGGTGAGACTGAGGACACCACCATCGCTGACCTGGCCGTCGGCCTGAACTGTGGCCAGATTAAGACCGGTGCTCCGGCTCGCTCCGAGCGCGTTGCTAAGTACAACCAGCTGCTGCGCATCGAGGAGTACCTGGGTGACGCTGCTGTCTACGCTGGTCGCAGCGCATTCCCGCGTTTTAAGTAAAGAGCTGAGGCGCTGCGAAAGCTGCGTCTAGCACTGCCCGTCCGCACCACGCACGTGGTTGTGGGCGGGTTTTTGTTATTTCATCGGCTGGCGGTCGGGTAGAGTGTGGGGCATGAGTGCATCGGACCGATCTCGCCGCGGAACACAGTCGCGCCCTGCAGGGGCGGGGCAGCGTTCGGCAGCGGCAATCGCATCGGGAATGCGCTCGCTGAGCACGGCACAGAAGATCGGCATTGGTCTGCTGGTGCTTTTCTTAGTATCTGTTCTCGCAATTCCGCTGCGGACTTTTGCACAACAGCAGGCGGATGTAGCCGCAACGCAGGACAATATTGCTCGCATGGAACAGCGAATTAAGCAGTTAGAGGATGAAAAGGAGCTTTACTCCAACCCTGCCTATGTTAAGGAGCAGGCACGTCTGCGCCTGGGGCTGGTAGAGCCGGGGGAGACCCCATTCCGTATCCTCGATCCGGCCGTGGGCGAACAGCCTGTGACGCAGCCGGAGGAAATTCCGCAGCACCAGGCTAAGAAGTGGTACGAGACTCTGTGGGATTCCATTTCCATCCCGCCCGAACCCGAAGAGACTCGCCCTAATCCGGGGCGCGATCAGGCAACGAGGCCAGAGAGCTTGCCGACGGTACCGGAGTCCTAAACCTCCGTAGGGCTACCTGGGGCCTCTCGGCGAGGTTGCATGCGCGGCGGAGTGTGCCGTCGTAAAGCGAAACAACGCGCTTGTAAGGCGACTGTGAGATTATGTGTCAGTAAAAACGGAAGCAAAAGGAGTGTGACCGATGTCTGTGGATACCGCAGATTTGGAAGTGATAGCGGAGCAGCTCGGACGTGAACCGCGGGGAGTAGTGGACATCTCTTACCGCAGCCCCGACGGCACTCCTGGTGTGGTCAAGACGAAGCCGCGCTTGGACGATGGCACTCCGTTTCCCACGCTCTTTTACCTAACTGATCCGCGACTCACCGCCGAGGCCTCTCGGTTGGAGACGACCGGCGTGATGAAAGAAATGACCGCGCGTCTGGAAAGCGACGAAGAGCTCGCCGCCGATTACCAGCGCGCGCACGAGGCGTTTCTGGCAGAGCGCAATGAGATGGAAGACCTAGGCACGGACTTCTCCGGTGGCGGAATGCCAACGCGCGTGAAGTGCCTCCACGTTCTTATTGCCTACGCGCTGGCCAAGGGGCCGAATCACTTCCGACTGGGTACTGAGTCGGTGGCGCTGGCGGCGGAGAACGAGAAACTGCGCGGCACCGCGATTCCCGCAGATTGGCCCACGATTGCCGAGCTCGGTATTGCGTATCCGGGGGTGGAGGGATAAATGACGACCCTCGCTGCCGTCGACTGCGGCACTAATTCGCTTCGCCTGCTTATCAGCCGGGTCGAGGTAGTCGATGGAGTTCTCGAAATCACAGAACTGCACCGACTGATGGAAATCGTCCGCCTTGGCCAGGGCGTGGATGCCACTGGCATGCTGGCTCCAGAGGCGCTGGAGCGCGTGCGGGAGGCTCTGACGAAGTATGCGGAGCTGATGCAGGTCGAAAAAGTGCAAGCAGTCCGAATGGTGGCGACATCGGCGACGCGCGACGCAAGCAACCGCGACGATTTCTTTGCAATGACCCGCGAGATTCTCGCTCCGTGGGGTGCAGCGGCCGAGGTTATTTCCGGCGACGAGGAAGCGGCGCTGTCCTTTCGCGGGGCAGTCGATGACTTGGAGCCCGAACTAGGTCCGTATTGCGTCATTGACGTCGGCGGCGGCTCTACTGAGGTCATTGTTGGCGATCACGACGGCACTGTGGCCGGTTCCGATTCCGTGGCCATGGGCAGTGTGCGCTTGACCGAGCGGTTCCTGCAGACCTCGCCACCGACGGCGGAGCAGGTCCAGGAGGCGCGTTCGTATGTTGCGGAGCTGGCCGACGAGATTGTTGCGAAGGTGCCTGTCGACAAGGCTCGCACCATCGTCGGCTGCGCCGGGACCTTCACCACGCTGTCGGCGCTGGCACAGGGTCTAGAAACCTACGACCCGGAGGCAATCCACCTGTCGCAGCTGCGCTTTGCGGCGTTGCGTGCGCTGACCGCGTCCGTCGTCGAGACCGATGCGGAATCGCTCGCTGCGAATCCGGTCATGCATCCGAAGCGCGCGGATGTCTTCGCCGGTGGCTCGATCATTGTGGACGGGCTGATGGACATGTTTGAGGCTCTGCCGGGTGCCGAAGGGACGCAGGAAGGGCAGCGCTTCTTCTACATCAGCGAGAAGGATATCCTCGACGGGATTGTGGCGAGTTTGGTAGACACCCACATCGCCCATTAATCTTTGCAGAGGGCCCCTATAGCCCAATTGGCAGAGGCAGAGGACTTAAAATCCTTTCAGTGTGGGTTCGAGTCCCACTGGGGGCACCAAAAGGCCAGGTCGGAGAGTTTTCTGACCTGGCCTTTTGCTATCTGTGTGCGCTACATGCGGATTACGGCAGGACGTTGAACTTCTTGCCGAGGACAAGTGCCGTGTTGAACACCTTCGAGTACAGCTCACGCGGCATCTGTGGCATCGACACAGGGGAAAGGCGCTGCACGGTCACTGTCTGCTCATCGGTGTACTTCAGCAGGCCGCCCGCTGCTTGACGACGGCCCACACCCGAATCCTTGAAACCACCCATCGGGGCATCGACAGACGCGAAGGCCGCAGCAAAACCATCGTTGACATTGACGGTACCGGCCTCAAGCTGTGGAGCCAGCTCCTTTGCGCGACGCGGGGAGGTCCACAGCGAAGCGTTGAGGCCATAACGGGAATCGTTGGACTTGGCGATAGCCTCATGGACGTCCGAGACACGCTGGAGGACTACCACCGGGCCGAATACCTCTTCGGTCAGCAGGGCGACGCCCTCCGGGACGTCGGTAAGCACGGTCGGTTCGTAGAACAGCGGTCCCAGATCCGGGCGAGGACGACCGCCGGCCAGCACGGTGGCGCCGGCCTCGATGGCCTCGTCGACCATGGACTTGACGATGTCGAACTGGCCCTGCGACTGCAGACAGCCCATCTCGGTTTCCCATTCGTAGCCAGCGCCGATGGACATTGCCTTCACGCGGTCGGTGAATGCCGGGACGAATTCGTCCCAGACGGAGTCCACGACATAGATTCGCTCAATGGACACGCACAGGTGACCGGAGTTGGTGAAGCAGCCGATGCGCGCGCCCTCGACCGCGCGGTTGATGTTGGCATCCTCAGCGACAATCAGCGGGTTCTTGCCGCCGAGCTCCGCAGAGAAACTGATCAGGCGCTCGCCGCACTGCTGTGCCAGTGAGCGGCCGGTCTCGGAGGAGCCGGTGAACATCAGGAAGTCGCACTGGCCGACAATGCCCTGGCCGACAACGCGACCTGGGCCTGGAATGACCTGGAAGAGATCCTCCGGAAGACCAGCGCGGTAGAGCAAATCGACAGCGAAGAGAGCGGTAAACGGAGTGGTGCTGTCCGGCTTGAGCACGATGGCGTTACCAGCCATCAGTGCAGCCAGCGCGTCGGAAACCGCGAGAGTCAGTGGGTAATTCCACGGAGCAATAACACCGACGACGCCCTTTGGGTGGTGGTAGACGGTGGTCTTGGAAAGTACTGGGACAGCACCGTGTGCTCGCTTCGGCTCAAGCAGTTTCGGGCCCTGATTGCCGTAGTAGCGGGCGGTGATAGCGGTGTGTACGAGCTCCTCGTGGGCACTGGCGCGGTTCTTGCCGGTCTCGGCCTGCAGCAGGTCCAGCACCTGGTCGCAGTGGGTAAAGAGCAGGTCGTGGAAGTGGTGCAGCACTTCGCCGCGCTTTTCCGGTGCCATGCGGGCCCACTTCTTCTGCGCCGCACGGGCACGCTTGAAGGCCTCGTCGACATCGGCCTGGGTACCGACAGGAATCTGCGCCAGCTCCTGGCCGGTAAATGGCGCCGAGATAGTGGCGGTCTTCGACTTATCAGCTACCGTGACGCGCTGAAGAAGGCGGGCAACGAGCTCGTCGTTAAGCGGATTGCGGATGGTAGTTCGGTTTGTCGTAGCAGTAGATGCTGTCATGGCACAGATACTACTGTTGCGCGGCGCCCCGAGATAGTAAATTTGGCAAAACTACAAAAACTTAGAAAACTTTAGTAAGTAGTCCAGCCCATCCGACGGTTGCGGTCCGGGTCGCGCGGGCCATCGTTGCCGAACTCGAACGGTTCGTGGCCGTCGACATCGCCGTAGCGCATCTCCGGGTCATCATCCAGATCGTCGTCGACGTCGATGTCCGGCTTTTCCTCGGCCAACCGCTTGCCGAGGGTGTCATGCGGAGAAGCGCCCCGCCAGCGGTCCGGCGGATCCATTACATAATTCTCGCCATCACCGGTGAGGAAGTCGCCATCGAGTCCCTCTGAGCCATCGAGCGTGGTCTCGTCGAAATCACCAGTGGTATCCGGATCGTAGTCAAGGCCATCAGACATCTTGACCAACCTCCTGTTTCATAATCACTCATGTGGTGCCCACGCCTGGCGACTGTGAGTTTTTCCGCGATTACAAAATCACCGCCAGCAGGCGAGGAATTACCTTGATACTAACTGTTTTTCAGGGTTGGGAACAATACCTTTACATCGCCCGTTGTAGAAAGTGTAGGCAAACGTAAGCGCGTGTGCCTGAATACAAAACGTAAGAAAAACTGAGAAAAGAAAGAAGGACGACGTGCGCGAAAGCAGCAATCCTGCATTCAGTTCACTTACTAAGACCGTCGCCCGCGGACAGGCGGGCGCACATCACTACGACCAAGGTCAGATGGGCGCTGGCTACGGGGATAACCCGTACCAGTCGCAGGTTGCCGCCGACTACCGTCCGATGACGGTCGACGATGTCGTTTCCAAGACCGGCATCACGCTGGCAACCATCATCGTTTTGGCTGCGGTCAATTTCTTCATTGCCGTCAGTGTCTCCACCAGCCTGGCCATGATTCTGACCATTGTCGGCGCCATCGGTGGTCTGATTACTGTTTTGGTTTCCACCTTCGGCAAGAAGTACGGCTCCGCGCCGGTTACCCTCACCTACGCGGCCTTCGAGGGCCTCTTCGTCGGTGGCATCAGCTTCATGTTCACCGCTCCAATTCAGGGCGTTGCCGCAGGTGCGCTGATTATGCAGGCAGTGCTGGCCACCCTGGGTGTCTTCATCGGTATGCTCTTCGTCTACAAGTCGGGCGCTATCCGCGTGACCCCGAAGTTCACTCGTTTTATGAGTGCGGCTCTAATCGGTGTGCTGGTCCTCATGCTGGGCAACCTGGTGCTCTCCCTGTTCGGCCTGGGCTTCCCGCTGCGTGACGGCGGCATGCTGTCGATCATCTTCTCGCTGGTCTGCATCGGCCTGGCAGCCTTCAGCTTCCTGATTGACTTCGATCAGGCTGACCGCCTGGTCCGCGCTGGCGCTCCGGCTCAGTACGCCTGGGGTGTCGCCCTCGGCCTGGCTGTGACCCTGGTCTGGCTCTACACCGAGATTCTGCGTTTGCTGTCCTACTTCAGGGACTAAACGCTAGAAAACTAACTAACGCACAAGCGCCGGTTAGCCCGTTATTACGGGTTGGCCGGCGCTTTGTTGTTGGCAGTCGACGTATTGACCGATAGGGCTGTGCAGTGTGACGTCGTAAAGCGCGATATCGAAGCGGGAGAGGGCACAAAAAATGGACCGATAGGCCATATGGGCTTCTATCGGTCCAAGAATCGGGCACTGTGGTCCGAAGTTGCCGCCTGGGTTGAGGCGGTCTAACGCCGGGAGCGCTTAGGCGTCCATCTCCGGGTCGTACGGCTCAGCCTTGACCACAGTGACAGACACTTCGTCGCCGCTCGGGGAAGCGTAAGTGCGGGTCTCGCCCTCCTTAGCGCCGACCAGAGCCTTGCCCAGCGGGGAATCGGTGGAGTAGGTCTCCAGGTTCGGGTTGGAGGAGTCAGCGCCACGGGTACCGATGAGGAAGGTCTCGGTGTCGTCTTCGTCGCCGTCGTAGTAGACGTGGACCACGGTGCCGACCAGAGCCACACCGGACTCCTGCGGAATCTCGCCGACGGTGGCGCGCTGGAGCAGGTCTTCGAGGTAGCGGATGCGTGCCTCTTCCTGTCCCTGCTGCTCGCGGGCGGCATCGTAGCCGGCGTTTTCCTTCAAGTCGCCCTCTTCGCGGCGCTCGTTAATCTCGGCGGCGATGACCGGGCGGTTTTCATATAGCGCCTCAAGCTCGGCCTTGAGCTTGTCGTAGGACTCCTGGGTGAGCCATGGGCTATTGTTCTTTGCCTCAGTCATGGTTCCTCCTGTGTTTTTGGCTATTTAATACAAAAGCGGCCCCGCGTGGGGCCGTCGGCTGCGTCACAGGATAGCACTGTCACGCCACATGGCAATAACAGGCGCGTCGGAGTGTTGTCGCGCACGCTTTACGACGTGCCGTGAAAGCGCATAATCCTCAGTTGCGAAAGGAGGTTACTTCGCAGGTGCGAGGAACTCCGGAATGTCGGTGGAGCAGCCGTAGACATCGCCTGCGACGGCCAACTCGCGGGTGGCAATGGGGACGTCCATACGCACCGTAGCGGGGCCGCCGCCCGGAATGAATACGTCGCGACGGCCGACCTCTGCCACGTCATAGTTCAGCGCGTAGATGATGCAGTAGCTATCCAGCTCCGGCTTTTCGCGGGTGACGTCCAGGGTGAAGATGAACTGCTCATCTTCCTTACCTGGAGTGCGGCTCCAGCCCGCTTGCGTTGCAGAGACATCCGGGGCGGAGACGCGGTTCATCTGAACGAAGATGTATGCGCCGGCGATGACGAGCATGCCAACAATAGCGATGACAACCAATTTTGCGGGGAGAGTGCGACTGTTGTCCCCATAGCGCTCGCGCTGCCCGTTAGGCGCTGCGGTATTTCGGGTGTTTCGCTCCGAACTTTCAGCCATGCTTTTTAGCCTATCGGAGTTCTTGGTCGACGTGGTAAAATGTTGACAGTTAAACAATCTTTCTGGTGTGGCGCAGTGTCCTGCTGCTATGTTGTTCCACCGAGTAGCGATGCTGCGTGGTCATATGATGGTGCAGCGCTATAGTGGGGCGGTATTGAAACGGTGCTGTAGTAGCATCGTTGCGGTCGAAGGGCCCCGGCCTCGGCCAGAAAACATGGACTGAGATAGTAGCGGGAGTGACTTCAATTGGCACTTCGTCTGATGGCAATTCACGCTCATCCTGATGACGAATCGAGCAAGGGCGCCGCAACAATGGCCCGATATGCGGCGGAAGGGCATCGCGTCAAAGTGGTGACCTGCACCGGCGGTGAGGCCGGTAGCATTCTCAACCCGGCGATGGATCGGCCGGAGGTGCGGGAGAATATCGCCGCGGTGCGCGTTCACGAAATGGCTGCAGCCGCTGAGATCCTCGGCGTTGAACATGAGTGGCTCGGCTTTACCGACTCCGGTCTGCCTGCGGGGAACCCGGTGCCGGTGCTGTCGCACGGTGTGTTTGCGCGCCAATCGGTCGAGGATGCGACCAAGCCTCTCATTCGGACCATCCGGGAATTCCGCCCGCACGTTGTCATTACTTACGACGAAAACGGTGGTTACCCGCACCCGGACCACATCATGACCCACATCGTGTCCATGCGCGCTTGGCTGGAGTCCGGAACGGATAAGTACCCCGAACTCGGTGAACCATGGGAGATTTCCAAGCTCTACTACACCCACGGTTTCATCAAGGCGCGCCTCATCGCGCTGGATAACTACTACCGTGACAACGGCTTGGAAAGTCCGCTGGCCGAGTCCTTCCGTCGTTGGACTAAGACTCCCGGCGACATCATGACCCGCGTGACCACGCAGGTCGAGTGCGGCGATTACTTCCAGCAGCGGGATCAGGCGCTGCTGGCGCACGCCACGCAGATCGATCCGAACGGGCCATTCTTCGCCGTGCCGGTAGACATTCAGCAGCGCGTTTGGCCGACCGAAGAGTTTGAGCTCGCCCGCACTCGCGTGCAGACTGAGCTGCCAGAGACCGATCTCTTCGCCGGTATCGACCCCGACGCGGAATAGTCCGGAATTAACGCTAAGCTGGAACTCATGATTGAAAGCTTCGATGCCTTGGCGGCTCGCACGACAATTTTCCTGGCGCAGAACCCCACTGGTCCGCGGGGTGCTGACTTCGGTAAGGCCTCTCCTATTGGCCTGCTCATCATTGTCGTTTTGCTCATCGTCATCCTGGCTCTCGGCTGGGATCTCTCGCGGCGCGCGAAGCGCATGGCCGCCCGCCGGAAGTTCGCCGAGGCGCACGGTATGGATCCCTTTGATTCCGAGGCCGTGGATAAAGCGATGGCTGCAGCAGAGCAGCGTCGTGAAGCGGAGTAGTTAGCGTCAAGGCATGTGCTCGCCGCTTGACGACGGGTAGTTGCGCGCGCCCCTGATTGCGTCCCATTTGGCGGGATTTGGAGTTCGAATTGCGGGATTCTAGGCAGTGCGCTACAGTCAAGCACATGCGTATGTGGCGATTTTATTTTTCGAAGGCTCCGGAGGCAGTGACGACCTAGTCACAGCCGGCGGCTAATCGTCACGTCGCCACCAACCGGAGCCAAAGGCAGCAGCCCCAACCAATCGGGGGCGCTGCCTTTTGTCGTATCTACAGCCAAAATGCGCAACTAATCACCCAGAGAAAAGAGACCTCAGATGACCCCTCCAACTTCCCTCGAAGCCCCCGCCTCGACCGCGAACCGCCGCGTCGTAGCCTTCCACGACCTGCCCTCCCCAGAAGAGGTCATGGCCAAACAGCCACTGACCCCAAACCTGGTTAACGAGGTAGAGCAGTCGCGACTCGACGTCGCCCGCGTCATCGCCCGTGAAGACGATCGTCTGCTGGTCGTTGTCGGCCCGTGCTCCATTCACGACCCTGAGGCCGCCATCGACTACGCCCGCCGCCTGAAGGCCACCGCCGATGAGCTCGACGAGGACCTGCTGGTCGTCATGCGCGTCTACTTCGAAAAGCCGCGCACCACCGTCGGCTGGAAGGGACTCATCAACGACCCCGACCTGGATAGCTCCTTCAAAATCAACAAGGGCCTGCACATGGCCCGCGAGGTACTCATCGAGGTCCTGCGCACCGGCCTGCCCGCCGGCGCCGAATTCCTCGAGCCCAACAGCCCGCAGTACATTTCCGACGCCGTCTCCTGGGGTGCAATTGGTGCGCGCACCACGGAGTCGCAGGTCCACCGCCAGCTCGCTTCCGGACTTTCCGTGCCCATCGGCTTCAAGAACGGCACCGACGGCAACGTCCAGGTCGCCGTGGACTCGCTGGTCTCCGCAGCAAACCCGCACTTCTTCTTCGGCATGAACGACCAAGGCCGCGCCGCCGTCGTCGAAACCGCCGGCAACCACAACTGCCACATCATCCTCCGCGGTGGCACCTCCGGCCCGAACTGGGACGAAGAATCGCTTAACGACGCCGAAGCGCGCCTGAACAAGGCCGAGCAAACCGTCAGCATTATGGTGGACGCCTCCCACGCCAATTCCGGAAAATCCGAGGTGCGCCAGGCCGAGGTCGTTGAGGAGCTCGGCAAGCTCATCGGGGGCGGCGACGAGCGCATCACCGGCATCATGATGGAGTCCTTCCTCGAAGCCGGCGCGCAAAAAATTACCGATGGTCGTAAGGGCCTCGTATACGGCAAGTCCGTCACCGATGCGTGCATGGATTGGGAAACCACCGACCGGCTGCTGCGTACGCTTGCGGCAGAAGTCCGGAAGCGTCGGCAGGCACGCGACTAAGCACAAAGTGGCCGTGCCCATTGGGTAGGGTTACATATGTGAAAGAAAACCAGCCGTCCTCACTCCGGCGGATCGCCTATCCGCTCTACGAGCGCAAACTAGCCCAAGAGCTAGAAGGAAAGCCTCGCCCCAAGCACGTTGCCATCATGGCCGATGGCAACCGCCGCTGGGCGAGGGAGGCTGGATTCACCGACGTCAGCCACGGCCACCGCGTCGGCTCCCGCAAAATCGCAGAATTCGTCGGCTGGTGCGCCGAGCAGGAAATCGAGCTGGTCACCATCTACCTGCTCTCCACCGAAAACCTCGGGCGAGACCCCGAAGAGCTGGAATTACTGTTCGACATCATCGCCGACGTCGTCGACGAATTGGCGCAATCGCCTAACGACGTGCGCCTGCGCATGGTCGGCCACCTCGAGCTCCTTCCGGAAAGAATGACCGCCCGGCTGCGTCACGACGAAGAAGTCACCGCGAACAACACCGGCATCCAGGTCAACATTGCCGTTGGCTACGGCGGCCGGCAGGAAATCGTCGACGCAGTACGCAGAATCATCCGGGAATCAGTCGCCGAGGGAATCGATGCTTCCGAGCTTGAGGAGCGCATCACAACCGACGCCATTTCTCGCCGCCTCTACACATCCGGACAACCGGACCCCGATCTAGTCATCCGCACTTCCGGAGAACAGCGGCTCAGCGGCTTCCTACTCTGGCAAACCGCCTACTCCGAGATTTGGTTCACCGATACCTACTGGCCCGAATTCCGCCGCATCGACTTCCTCCGTGCACTTCGAGACTTTTCGCAGCGCTCACGCCGCTTCGGCAAATAACCTCCCTACATCCGGAAAAATTTCCGGATGTTAGAGTTTGCGCATCCGGACCCTCGAAACCTTGTGGTCCCGAGACTTCGTCAGAACTAATGACGCCCGCACTCGAGTGGGCAAAATATTTTCCGTAAGGTTCGGCAAGTTCACCTGCTGCCAAATGCGTCGGGCCACCTCGGCCGCAGCTTCGTCGTCAAGCGTGGCGTAATCCGCGAAGTGCGCGCCCGGAGCGCGAAACGCCGTCTGGCGGAGACGGAGGAAACGGCTGATGTACCAACGCTCGATGTCCGCGCGCGGGGCATCGACGTAGACACTGAAATCGAAAAGATCGGAAATCATCAGCGTCGGGCCCGTCTGCAAAACGTTGAGCCCCTCGAGAATGAGAATGTCCGGACGGTCAACATCGACGAACTCATCCGGCACCCGGTCATAGAGCGTGTGTGAATACACCGGCGCCTTCACATGCCGCGCCCCCGACTTCACCGCCGTGACAAACCGCATCAACGCACGCTGATCATACGACTCCGGATACCCCTTGCGCTGCATAATCCCACGGCGATTCAATTCCTCAGAAGGGTAGAGGAAGCCATCAGTAGTAACCAAGTCCACCCGCGGATTAGTCTCCCAGCGCTCGAGCAGCACCTGCAGCAAACGCGCCGTCGTTGACTTGCCGACCGCCACCGAACCCGCGACGCCGATAATAAACGGCACCGACGCCCCCTTCGAAGGATTTTCCCCAAGGAAGTTTGACGTTACGGCGTTCAGCTCCCGATGCGCCGCCACACGCATGTGAATCAGACGAGAAAGCGGAAGATAGACCTCGGCGACTTCGTCCAGGTCGATGTTTTCACCGATACCGGAAAGTCGTTCAGCTTCCTCTTCCGTCAGCACCAGAGGCATATTCTTGCGCATTTCGCGCCACTGCTCGCGTTTGAACTCGACGTACGGGCTGGGGGATGTTGCGCGCGTCATACTTCCAATTGTGCCAAGGGGGTGCCGAAAACCGGAAAACGAGTCAATAAAGGGGGCATACCTGAATGGTGCTGCTTTCGTGGTTTGCCCCATAAAGGGCTAGCATGGCCTGTGGCATTGAAGTTTCATTGAAAGGTCGAAAACCTACTCATGACCGGGTCTAACAATAACGATGTCCGCTACCAATCGCTGCGTGAACTCGATCCCGACCTCGCAGAGGCAATGGCAGGGGAGCTCTCTCGTCAGCGTGACATGCTCGAAATGATTGCCAGTGAGAACTTTGTTCCACGTGCAGTGCTGCAAGCTCAGGGCTCGGTTCTGACCAACAAGTACGCCGAAGGCTACCCGGGCCGTCGTTACTACGGTGGCTGCGAATACGTCGACGTCGTCGAGGACATGGCACGCAACCGCGCCAAGGAGCTCTTCGGCGCTGAGTTCGCCAACGTTCAGCCACACGCAGGTGCGCAGGCCAACGCTGCCGTTCTGCATGCGCTAATCAACGCCGGTGACAAGATTATGGGCCTCGACCTGGCACACGGCGGTCACCTGACCCACGGCATGAAGCTGAACTTCTCCGGCAAGCTCTACCACGTCGCCGCATACGGTGTGGACAAGGACACCATGCGGATCGATATGGACAAGGTGCGTGAGCAGGCGCTCGCAGAAAAGCCGGATGTTCTCATCGCAGGTTGGTCGGCGTACCCGCGCCACCTCGACTTCGAAGCTTTCCGTTCCATCGCCGATGAGGTCGGTGCGAAGCTGTGGACGGACATGGCGCACTTCGCAGGCCTGGTTGCCGCCGGTCTGCACCCGTCGCCGGTTCCGCATTCTGACGTTGTGTCGACCACCGTTCACAAAACCCTCGGTGGTCCACGTTCGGGCATGATTTTGGCTAAGCAGGAGTACGCCAAGAAGCTGAACTCCGCTGTTTTCCCGGGGCAGCAGGGTGGTCCGCTGATGCACGCCATCGCCGGCAAGGCCGTGGCGCTGAAGATTGCTGGTACCGAGGAGTTCAAGGAGCGCCAGGAGCGCACTCTCGCTGGTGCCCGCATTCTGGCTGAGCGTCTCACCGCTTCCGACTGCGCCGAGGCTGGCGTCGATGTTCTCACTGGCGGCACCGATGTCCACCTGGTTCTGGCGGATCTGCGCAATTCTGAGATGAACGGCCAGGAGGCCGAGGATCTGCTCCACGCTGTTGGCATCACCGTTAACCGTAATGCCGTTCCGTTTGACCCGCGTCCTCCGATGGTTACATCCGGACTTCGTATCGGTACTCCGGCGCTGGCCACCCGTGGTCTCGACGAGAAGGCCTTCACCGAGGTCGCCGATGTCATCGGTACTGCTCTCGCCGCCGGCAAGAATGCGGATGTTGACTCCCTGCGTGCTCGTGTTTCGAAGATTGCTCAGGAATTCCCGCTTTACGACGGTATCGAGGACTGGAACCTCATCTGATTCTGCGTTTTTGCAGCGCAAGTACCCGTTCTAGCAGTGCGCTAGGACGGGTTTTCCCGTACATCCGGGTTTTAGTCCGGAGGTGGTGGCTCCGGCCCGAGCTGTTTCGTCGTGCCCGCCCGGTATCCGGCGTAGGACCTCCCGGACATTGATGTCACAAATGAGTTGCTAAACAGCGGCGGCCGAGTCTTGTCAGGTGGGCGCCATCGAATATGTCCGGATGTGGGGATGCGTTCGAGGTGGCCGTTGCGTCCTTCCCGGTCGTCGTCGTTAAGCCCGTTGTGTTCGCGGCAGACCATGGTGAGGTTGTCCAGCGTGGTTGTGCCGCCGTGTTTGTGGGCGACTAGGTGGTGCGCTTGGCCGCTATAGGCGGGGCGTTCACAGCCGGGCCAGGCGCAGATGGGGTTGTCGATGAGCATCGCGATGCGCTGCTCTTCAGTCGCCAGGCGGGGGTTGCCGATAGGAAATAAGTCCGTAATGGCGCTGTGTTCGTCGTAAAGCACGGCCCATCCGGTGTCGGCGAGTAGGGCGTTGAGGAAGACGTCGGGGGCGAGCGCGGAGCCGTTGGTGGTGGCGGCGAAGCGCGGGCTGTAGTCGATGAGGTCTTGTGCGGTGATGATGATGGCGGGTTGGTAGCGCATTTCATCGAGCTTATCGACGGGCATTGCGGCATCGGCATGCTCGAGGCGCTCGGCAAGCGCTTGGCCGACGCAGCGGTCGTGGGAAAACTCCGGATGGGACTTCCGGATTTCTGCGGCACGGATGGTAAGCGGCGACAGGAGATTGTCGAGCATATCCGAGGGGCCGGAGATGTGGAAGTGCTTCATTCCCCGGATGTCTACCTTCCGGGAAAATCGGGCGCGCAGATGCTGGGGTGGCTCGTCTTCGGTGTTGAGCTCGGTGAGAGTTTCCCGCATGTAGAGATCGAGTTCTTCGAAGCCGAGGCGTTCGGCGGCAGCGACGAATGTGAGCCGCAGGTTGTCGTGGAGTTCGGCGTTGTTGGCTTGGCGGCTGCGCTTGTCGATAAGCACGCAGGTGTCCAGGCTGAGGCCGAGCTGGCGCGCAAGGGCGGTGGCGTCTTCGCGGGCTTTGGTGTTTTCCTCGGTGTCAGCGGGTTGGAGGTAGTGGGCGGCGACGCGTAGCAAAAGCCGGAGGCGCGCCGGGTCAAGGCCGAGGGTTGCCGCCAGGTGGGAGGTGGCGTCGTGGCCGTCGGGACGCGCGGCGTGGAGTTCCGCCAGCGTGTCCATTCCGCGCGAGGCCAGTGCGGCGAGCGTCCCAAGAACTGTCATGCCTTTGAAGGTAAAAGTCCGGATGTAGGGGGGACAACGCCTATGGGGGCAGGCTGTGGATAAGTCAGCTGGTTTAGCAGTTATCCACATCCGGACTTTTCACCGCGCAAAACGCAGCGCAGCTGCACCGCCGTACCGCCGCACCACGCGCTGCCGTCTGTTACGCCCCGAAGTCACGCAGGGCGCTGCCGGTGAGGCGGAAGGTGTCCCATTCGTCCATGGGGAAGGCGCCGAGGGAACGGTAGAAGTCGATGGAGGGTTGATTCCACTTCAGGACGCACCACTCGATACGTGAGTAGCCTCGCTCCACGGCAATTCGCGCGAGGTTCTGCAGCAGTGCTTTGCCCTTGCCGGTGCCGCGTGCCTCGGGGCGGACGTAGAGGTCTTCGAGGTAGATGCCGTGGGTGCCTTCCCAGGTGGAGTAGTTGAGGAACCACAGTGCAATGCCGTCGAGGCGCGGGCTGCCTCCAACACCGCCAACACCGCCAACAACACCACCAACACCGCCATCACCGCCACCGGCGCCGTCGTCCAAATTTCCGGATGTGGAGTCGACGACGTGGCAGAAAATCGCAGGGTTGTCCCCGAAGAGCTGTTCGCGCAGGCGCTCGGGGGTCAGTCGGACGGCATCGGGTTCTTTTTCGTAGGCCGCCAGGTCTTTGATGAGGTCGACGATCTCGTGGACGTCGTCAGGCGTGGCGGGGCGTGGAAGTGTCATGTGTCCCTTGTTACTCGCGGCGGGTGATTTGGTGCAAAAGTGCGTCCGAGGCGGGGGAGATTGCGATAACCTGCGAAGTTATGAGCAACGTTACTCAAGACTTTTCCGACGGCATTCTAGCCATCACCATCGACCGCCCGGATGCCTATAACTCCCTGGATAAGAATCTTCGCTTGGAGCTGAAAGCCGCTTTTGAGCGTGCGCAGGAGCCGGATGTGCGCGCTGTTATCCTGCTCGGCGGGCCGAAGGCGTTTTGTACGGGCCAGGATTTGAAGGAGCACATTTCTGACCTGCAGTCCGGCGCCGGCATGGGCAAGGTTGTCGAGGAGTACAACCCGATGGTCGCGGAGCTGACCGCGATTAACGTTCCGGTTATTGCAGCTATCGAAGGTGCTGCGGCGGGTGCCGGCTGGTCGTTGGCGCTGCACTGTGATTTCCGTATCGCGGGCCCGAAGGCGTCGTTCAAGGCGGCGTTCCCGTCGATTGGCCTGGCCACGGACTGTGGCATGTCGGCGCTGCTGCCGCGTATGGTCAGCGACGCGAAGGCGCGTGAGCTGTTGTTCTTCGATAAGAAGGTGCTTGCCGACGAGGCCCTGAGCCTCGGCCTGGTCACCGAAGTGGTGGATAATCCAGCGACTCGGGCACGCGAGTTGGCTGTCCAGTTTGCGGCGGGGCCGACGGCCGCGCTGAAGGAGATTAAGGCTCTGCTGCGCCGGGATACCTTGTCTGCCGCTGCGGCGGAGGCGGACGCGCAGGCTCGTTTGGCGGTCTCGGCCGACCATAAGGAAGCGGTGGCCGCGTTCTTGGAGAAGCGACCACCGCATTTCGTAGGTGAGTAAGGCAGATACCTGGAGTGGCAGGGGAGAGATAGTAGTGAAGAACTACTGCTCTTCCTGTGCTCCTAGTACTTCACTGGTGAGTTCTGGGTGATCTCCCAGCTCACCGGAAACCTCGTCAGGGTGCTTGGATAGGCTGACCAGCGAGACCGCCAGACCGCCCCAGATGACGATGATGAACAGTGCCATCATGACAATTGCGATACCGGACATTTGGCTTAAACCTCCTCAGTTTCCGGAGTGTGCTTGCGTGGCAGGTGTGAGGACCGCTTGAAATCTGGCGTCACACCGAAGTCCGAGCCCGGAGGGCCATCGAGACGGTGTTGGCCGCGCCAAGGCAGGATGGCCATAATCAGAGCGCCGATGAGAATCACGCCGATGACACCCCAGCCAAAGATGTCGATTTGGGTGTCGGAGTAGCCTTCGTAGTTTTCCTGGAAAAGTCCAATGAGCTCCTGGAACAGGATGACGGCGAGAATGACCGGGGTGATGTTTCCGACGAAGATCTGCCACATGGTGCCGACCTTGAACGAGGAGACGGCGTTGAGGTGCATGGCGAACTCGTTGGTGCGGCGCAGGATCCAGTCGATTGCGATGATGGTCAGCAGCGCAACCAGGACGATACCGACGTTGTTGGTGAACTTATCGACGATGTCGAGGGTTACCAGACCTGAGGTGGTCGGGAAGGCCAGCAGCGAGATGACGGCCATGGCGCCACCGACGGTGAGGGTGGCCTGGACGCGGCCGAGGTTCAGCTTGTCCTTTACTGCGGAGACGACGACCTCGAGCAGCGACATCAGGGAGGTCACACCGGCGATTGCCAGGGAGAGGAAGAACAGTAGCCCGAAGACCGAACCGATGACCTTTGGCATCTCAGAGATGACCGTCGGGAATGCGATGAAGGCAAGACCAATACCGGAGGTTGCGACCTCGTCAACGGCCTGACCCGACTGCGCTGCCATGAAGCCCAGGGTGGCGAAGACGCCGATACCGGCGAGAACCTCGAAGGAGGAGTTTGCGAACGCGGTGACCAGGCCGGAGCCGGTGAGGTTCGTGCGTGGCTTCAGGTAGGAGGCGTAGGTCAGCATAATGCCGAAGGCCACGGACAGGGAGAAGAAGATTTGGCCGTAGGCGGCAATCCATACGCTGGAGTCAGTGAGTGCGGACCAGTCTGGGGTGAAGAATGCGTCCAGGCCCTTTGCGGCGCCGTCGAGCGTCAGGGAGTAGATGACCACTGCGACGAAGAGGATGGTCAACAGTGGGATGAAGATAATCGAGACCTTGCCGATGCCCTTGTCCACACCAGCGGCCAGAATGCCGATGACGAGTACCCAGACAATGAGCAGGACGATGGAAATCGAGGGGACGAAGTCCAGAGAGAAGACGCTCTCGGTGTCTACTTGGAGGAAGTCCTTCATGAAGTGGGTCTCGGCATCTGGGCCCCAGCTCTTGCGGATGGACTTCCAGGCGTAGATGAAGGACCACGCGATAATAACGGCGTAGTAGACGGTAATGAAGAAGGCGATACCGACCTGGATCCAGCCGATTGGCTCAGCCCAGGGCTTGATGCGACGCATCGACTTCGGTGCGGACCCGCGGAAGCGGTGGCCGATGGCGAAGTCGAGGAAGAGCAGTGGGATACCTGCGGTCAGAAGTGCGACCAGGTAGGGGATAAGGAAAGCGCCACCGCCGGAGTCATACGCGACATAGGGGAAACGCCAGATGTTTCCAAGCCCGACTGCCGAGCCGATGGCGGCGAAAATGAAGGCTGCTCGGGTGGAAAACACCTCCCTTCGCTGAGGGGTAGCGGTCGAGTTGGTTGTGCTCATGCCTCTGGAACTCCAATCCTTCATCTCCGGTCACGCGCTCGCGCGGCCTAGGAGGGAATTTGGTGAAGTGCATCACCATTACCTAACAGAATCTTAGTATATGAGATGGGTATCTCATTGTATAGTTTCGGTTTTGTAGGGGGTAATGTTTTTAGTGGGGGTGTGGCACGGGGGAAGGGAGCTCTAATCAAGCCTCGTAAATAATCGCCAGCCACCTACTTTGAGGTATGCAAAAACCCCGCCAGGAAGACCTGACGGGGTTTGGGGGGGGCGAATCGGCTAGGCCGACGTGCGCTGTTTACTCTGCGCCGCCCTTGGCGATACGACGGAAGATGATCTCCTTCATGATCTCGTTGGTGCCACCGTAAATGGTCTGGACCTTGGAGTCGAGGTAGTGAGTGGAGATTGGGTACTCGAGCATGAAGCCGTAGCCACCGAACATCTGCAGGCAGCGGGTAACGATGTCCTGCTGCTCCTCGGTGGTCCAGTACTTGGCCATGGAAGCACCGGTCTCGTCCAGCTGACCAGCGTTGTGGGCCATAACAGCCTGGTCAACGAAAGCCTGCAGGGCGGTGACGCGGGTAGCGATATCAGCCAGGTAGTGGCCGTGAACCTGGTGCTGGATGATCGGACGACCGAATGCCTCGCGCTCCTGAGCGTACTTGTAAGCCAGGGTCCAGGCGCGGCGGGAAGTTGCGACAGAGCCGCAAGCCAGGGTCAGGCGCTCGTGAGCGAGGTTGGTGCGGAGGTAGCCGAAGGCAGCGCCCTCTTCGCCGAGCAGGTTCTCAGCCGGAACGCGGACGTTGTCGAAGTTGAGCTCAGCGGTGTCCTGAGCCTTCAGGCCGACCTTCTGTAGCGGGCCAGCCTTGGTGAAGCCCTCGAGGTCGGCGTCGACGATGAACATGGAGACACCAGCGCGGCCCTTGGATGGGTCGGTGATAGCTGCGACGAGAGCGAAGTCGGCCATCATGCCGTTGGAGATGAAGATCTTGGTGCCGTTGAGGACGTAGTGGTCGCCGTCCTTCTTGGCGAAGGTGCGCATACCTGCCAGGTCGGAACCTGCGCCCGGTTCGGTCATGGCGAGGCAGCCGATGGTGTCGCCGGCGTTCATGGAAGCCAGGTACTTCTGCTTCTGCTCTTCGTTGCCGAACTTAGCCAGGTACGGAGCGACCAGGTCGTTGAGAACGCCGAAGGAAACGACGATGGAGCCACAGTCAGCGTTGGAGAGCTCCTCGTTCAGGACCTGGTTGTAGCGGAAGTCCATCTCTCCGCCACCGCCGTATGCCTCCGGAGTGGACATACCAATCAGACCGAGCTCGCCGGCCTTCTTGAAGACCTCGCGATCCGGCTGGCCTTCCTTGTGCCAGCGCTCTACGTTCGGGGTGATTTCCTTCTCGACGAAGCCGCGAACCATGTCGCGGAACATGTTGTGCTCTTCTTCGAAGTGAGTACGGGGCAGAAAGTCCTTCATGACATGCTCCTAGAAATATTGTCGTGGAATTTTTGTCTTAAGGCCTTTTCGTACGTCGCAGATAAACGCTGCAGATAAACGCGATGGCCTCGGTTCATCGTCATAGTGACTATGACTGTTGTACCCCATTATGCATGAGTGTGATGAGAGACACTTGTTTTTTTAAAAGTTTTTTCCCGATTGGTGATGTGGAATCGCTTGACGACGGATATTGCGCCCAGCCTTCCCGGAAAACTACCCCCGTTGCGGTTGGGGGTTGCTATTGAATTCGGACTATCGCCGACGGTCGGCAATATTAGGTAATGCTAACCTACAAAGCCAGGTGGATGGCTATTTTTGTCATGTCTGCCAGTCGGGCCGCTGGGGCTTTGGGGTCGATAGGGTAGGCGTTTTGGATGGTCATCATGGGGGTGATTAACGAAACATTCTCGTTTTCTTATTCCCATTAGTGCTGGTGGTAGTTAGTATGAGCATCAGGTGGAGACCGGTTCCCTTGATTATCCGAGCTTCTTCCACTGCAGTCATAGCAACCTCCAATTGCACTCGAAAAAATGACGCGACCTGTGCGCCGTCCCCGTGGAATGGACAGCGAGCAGGTCGCGTTATTTTTATTGCTGCGATTAGGCGCTAGCCGGCAATCCCATCAATGTGCGCCAGCAGGGCCGAGTTGTAGTACTCCGGGGTTTCCTGGTTGAGCAGGTGCTTGGCCGGCGAAATGACGACCATGGTCGAGCCCGCGATGCCGTCGTGAAGCGAAGTGACGACGTCGAGAGACGTAGAGGTGTCCTGCTTGCCGGCGATGACCAGCGTCGGAGCGGTGATCTCGGCGAGGCGCTCGCGGGTGTCGAAGCGAGAGAGTGCTCCGCAGGCGCCGATGTAGCCGTCATCGGGGCAATCTGCGATCATGTCGCGGAAGCGGGCGGGGAGCTCAGGGGTGGTGTCGAAGCACTCGTCGGTAAACCAGTTGCGGACGACAGTGTCGGCGAGTGCGACTGTGCCCTTGTCGCGCACGAGCTCGGCCTTTTCCTGCCAGGCCTCGGGTGTGCCGAATTTCGGCGCCGTCGACGACAGTGTCAGACTGACCACGCGATCGGCGTGTTCTAGTGCGATGGTCTGGGCGATAGCGCCGCCGAGAGATAGTCCCACAAAATGTGCACGGTCAACATCCTCCTCATCGAGGACCTCGATGATGTCGGCGGCCAAGTGGCTCATGTCCCACTCACCCTCGGGGATAGGGGAATCGCCATGGCCGCGGACATCTGGCGTGATGACCTGGTACTTTTCGCTCAAAGCGGCTACCTGTGGCTCCCACATCTCCTGTGTGGTGCCCAGCGAGCCAATCAGGACAACCGTACCGTTGTCCTTGTGGTTGATTGCATGTGCGGTGTAGTCGATGGCCACGGGAGAATCCTCCTTGAAGGTGTCAGCTGTGTCGGCGTGTCAGCTGTGTCGGCTATTTCTCGGCGTTACGAGCAGCTTCAGCGGCAGCCCGACCAGGGCCGTCGTCCTTCTTGGCCTCTGCCTCAGCGGCTTCCACGCGCTGCTTCGCCATGGACTCACGAGCAGCCTCCAGCCACTCCGGCATCTGCTCAAGCAAATCCTTAATCTCCGCCGTTGTCAGCGGCTTGTCCATGTCGTTCTTCTTCAACGCCGTGATAGTGATGCCCAGCTTGCGGGCAACTTCCGGGCGCGGGTGCGGTCCGTTGCGGCGTAGCTCAGCGAGCCACTCCGGCGGATTGGACTGCAGCTCGGCAAACTGCGCGTGCGAAATCTCACCAGTGCGAAATTCCTCGGGTGTGGCCGGGAGGAAAATGCCAAGTTTCTTGGCTGCGGTTAGGGGTTTCATGGGTTCAACGCTAGCACCCATTCGAGTAACCTTGCGGAGTATGTCGACTCCTGAACCAGCCGTCCTGCGCATCGTGTTCGCCACCGGCACCAGTCCCGAGAAGTGGTTTCGCCGCTTTAGGGATCGAATTCCGGCAACACTGCACACCCACGCCGCCGACGATCCGATGTCCGACCTGGTCGGCGGCGCCGCTGACATGGCGCTGGTTCGGTTAGAGTCCGAAAGCTCGCTGCCCGAGTCGCTCCATCGCATCCGGCTTTACGACGAAGCCTGGGGCGTGGCCTTCGAGAAAGAGCACGTGTTCTCCCTCACAGAGTCCGTGCCGGAGGAGCTGTTGGCGGACGAAACTGTGCTGTTGACCTCCGTGGATCCGGATGAGCTGCGACAGATGCTGCCCGTTGCGGCCACTGGTGCAGGTGTCGTGGTGGGACCTCGCACGATTTTGAAGGCGCTGTCGAAGAAGGCGGTGGCCTCATCGAACTTGGTGGCCGAGGAAGGCGCCACGGAACCGCTGTCTCGGACAGCTATTTGGTTGGTGTGGCCGAAAGTAGAGGACGACGAGCTCCGGCAGGAGTTCGTCGGCATTGTCCAGGGGCGCAGGGAGGGCTCGACACGCACGCAGTTGGGGCGCAAGAAGGCTGACGAGCAGCCGAAGAAGTTGTCGGCCCGAGAAAAGACGCTTGCTAAGCAAGCCCGCCGGCAGCGCGCTGGGGCCGTCGTAAAGCATGCGCGTAGTAGCCGTAGCGGGCGTCGAAGCAGCGGCGGAAGCGGGCGACCGCGCAGGCGAAAGTAATCTTTTTACAATATTTTTGCCGTTTCGTTCGACGTGCGCGGAAAAATTAGCCACACTTGTAGTTATGGCTGAAAAGAAGCGCGATTTCACGATTCGAATGATGCGTGAAGAGGACTATCCACAGATCCAAGAGATCTACGAGATTGGCCTGGATACGGGGCACGCGTCCTGGGAGCACTCCGCTCCCGAGTGGGACGAATTCATCGCACTCAAACGAGTGGATTTGTGTTACGTCGCCGTCGACGCAGAAAACCCGGACAAGATTCTGGCTTGGGCATCGGCAGCGCCGGTATCCAAGCGCCCGATTTTCAATGGCGTCATCGAAGACTCCATCTACGTCCATCCTGACGGGCAGGGCATGGGGCTGGCGGCGACGCTGCTGCAGAAGCTTATCGACGATGCCACGGAGCTCGACTGCTGGTCGATTCACTCGTGGGTCTTCCCGGAGAATGTGGGATCGTTAAAGCTGCATCGAAAGCTCGGCTTCCGTGAAGTGGGGATTTACCACCACATGGCAAAGATGACCTACGGTCCAATGGCGGGGCAGTGGCGCGATGTCATTATTTTGGAAAAGCTCCTGGAAAAGCCAGAGGAGCGCGCACTGAAGCGCGTCCAGGAAGAAGCAGAAGCCGCCGGTGAGCCGAACCGTCCGATTCTGGACAAGCTCGACCGCGCCGACGGCCAGGTGGGGGCATAGCTGCGGGGAGCCGCGGCTCCCGCGAATTAATTATTCGACGGTTTCCTTCAACGGATCCTCGCGAACAAAGAACACAATGATTGCTGCCAGAATAATCACTGGCATTAGTACCAAGAAGATCGGCGTCAAACCATCGTTGTAGCTGGAGATCAGCGCTTCGTGGATTGGCGCCGGCATGCTATCCAGCACATGAGGCGTCAGTGAACCGATCGACTTAGAGGAAAAGCCCTCCGGGCCCATCTGCTTTGCGAACTCTGCTGCAGCCTCCGGTGATGCGGCCTTGATCTGTTCGACAGCCGCCGGAACGCGTTCGCCTGCCAGGTCCTTCATGCGGTGGATGAAAATCGAACCCACAATGGAGGAACCGACCGCACCACCAATCTGGCGGAAGAAGTTATTCGCAGCGGTAGCGGTACCGACCATGGCGACCGGGAAGGAGTTCTGCACGATGAGGACCAGGACCTGCATGCCGGTGCCCAGGCCGAAGCCCATGATGAACAGGTAAACACCAACCTGCCACAGCGGGGTGGTGGTCTCCAGCGTGGACAGCAAGTAGAGGGAGACAGCCATAATCATCAGGCCGACGAAGGGGTAGAAGCGATACTTACCAGTCCGCGAAATAATCTGGCCAACGCCAATTGAGGTGAGCAGCATGCCGACCATCATCGGCGTCATCATCAAACCTGCAGCGGTCGGTGACATTGAGTGCACCATCTGCAGGTAGGTCGGAATATAGGCCATAGTACCGAACATCGCGATCCCCAGAATGAGACCCGACACAGTCGTGAGCACGAAGTTCCGGTTATTAAACAAGTGCGTCGGAATCAGTGGGTTGGAAACACGAGTCTCGGTGAGGAAGAACAGCACCCAGGAAACCACGGAGGCAACGATAAGCGAGATGATGACCCCGGAGTTCCAGTCGTACTGTGTACCGCCCCACGTGGTGGTGAGAATTAGCGTCGAGGCAGCGGCAGTCAAGAACATCGTGCCGATGTAGTCGAAGTTTCCTTCACTCTGGCGTCGGGGCAGCTTCAGGAAGGCTGCAGCTGCCGATAGTGCAACCACGCCCATCGGGACGTTGATCCACAGGCCCCAGCGCCAGCCCGGGCCGTCGGTGAACCAGCCTCCCAGCACTGGTCCCAGCACGGAACTCAGGCCGAACACAGCACCCATGATGCCCATGTACTTACCGCGCTGGCGTGCGGGAATAACCTCGGCCAGGATGGCCTGCGAGGAAACCATCAATGTACCGCCAGCAAATCCCTGAAAAGCGCGGGCGGCGATGAGCAGGCTCATGGAGTTGGTGATTGCACCCATGACGGAACCGACCATGAACAGCGCGATGCCCATCATGAACAGGCCCTTGCGCCCAATCATGTCACCGAGCTTGCCGACAATCGGCATTGCCACAGTCTGTGCCAACAGGAATGCAGAAATAACCCACGACATGTGGTCAACTCCGCCGAGCTCGCCGACGATGGTCGGCAGGGCGGTGGCGAAAATCATCTGCCCCAGCGAGCTCATCAGCATAGTGAGAATGAGCGCGAAGAAAATGATTCCCAAGTGGGACTTGTTGTCAGAAACCGTGGTGTCGGTTTGATCTTGAGCAGTGGTGTTGCTAGCTGTCACTATTCCTCCTCCAGAAATTTTTAACGACGTCGGCGGCGTCGTGAAGCGGTGTATCTGTTGTGAATTCGTCCCGATGAGCCGATGAGTACAGCACGCATTCGCGGACGAAACCGACCGACAGTGCTACCTCGTGCCCGACGGGCAGCTCGGGGTGCGTGCGCGCCTGTGGATTCATCTCGAAATAGCGCTCAAAGGCAGAACGGACGCGGCGCATTGAGTTGCCAAAATTCGAAATGACAACCGTCGATAGCTTTGGCTCATTGCGCAAAATCTCGCGGATACGCTCCTTGAGCAGACGGTGAAACTCTTCGGTTGCCCCCAGCTCTTTATATCGGAGTAGCTGGGATTGCTGCTTTTTCTCGATGAAATCGAGCATGTCCGCGATGGGGTCTTGGTGAATTTGGGCGAGGAATACCTCTTCATCGTCAGCATCGAATGACATGATGCCGTTGCCGAAGATGGCTTGATCCTTGGAGTCGAAGTAATTGAAGAATGTGCGTCGACTGATATTGACCCGCTGACAGATGTCTTCGATGTTGACTTGGTCGTATCCGCGATCCAACACAAGGGCGGTCGCGGCATCGGCCAAAGCGCAGTGTGTTTGAAACCTTTTGAGCTCCCGGAGACCGCACTCGGGGTGTTGGCCCGGATCCAATCTGTGATAGGTATTCTCATCAATTTGCACGAGGTGCAAAGTTACACCGAGTGCAATGTGATGGCAAGTTGATGAGTCAACAGGTGTTTAAGTACCTATGCAGAGAGCATCTTTGGGTTGTTCAGGATGCCGTGGACTCAGGCGCAGGGGTCGGGTTGTTGATAGTCGCAACGCGCCATTCAATTACACAACCTTCGTGTTTTGTGTAGGCACGGTGGAAGGCTACCTCTCCTTCAATAGCTCGTGGCGCAGGGCGTCGTTAAGCGAAGTGAAGCGGAACCTGTGCCCCGCCTTTTGCAGCGCTGCTGCCTCTACTCTCTGATTCGCGAGAGCCAACTCCGCAGCACCGCGTTTGCCCAGCAGTACTGCAGGCCCCAGTGAAGGAATCGGAACCGCCGTCGGGCGGTGCAAGACCTCTCCCAATACCCTCGTGAACTCCGCATTATTCACTCCGGAAGCCAGTGGCACCACCGCATTGACAGGTCCGGCAAGGCCGGAATCTGCCAACGACCGGTGATAGATGTCCAACAGGTCGTCCAAAGCAATCCACGGGAACCACTGCTCGCCCGACCCCAATCTGCCTCCAAGCCCGGTGAACACCACGCCCGCTAGTAGCGGCAAGAGACCGCCGCCACCAGCAAGCACGAGACCAGTGCGGACGTTTACGACCCGCTTGCCTGCATCGCGAGCGGGATCCCATGCATTTTCCCAATCGCGCACAATAGCCGAGAGACTGTCCGCGGCGGCGCTGCCGTCGTAACGCTGCGCTTCCGCGCCAGGGCCAGCGTCCTCGGTGAGCACCTCTGGGCCACGATCCGCACCGTAGAACCCCACCGCCGACGCTCCAACCGCGACCTTCACGCTGTCAGTAGATGCAACGAGCTTTGCCAGAGCTCGCGTTGGTTCGACACGGGAATGGCGAACCTTTCGAAGATGCGCCTCCGTGAAGCGCCCCGCAATCGGTGCGCCGGCCAGATGGATGACCGCGTCGACTCCCTCCAGCAAGTCAGCTGCGGGTGCCGCGGTATCCCAATATCGCTTGTCCACACCCGTCTGTTCACGTGAGCGCACCAGCGAAATCACCTCATGTCCGGCCGTGGTCAGTAGCGCGCGCAGCTGCGTTCCGATGGTCCCCGTAGCTCCACTGATCGCCACTGTCAGCGGCTCCGGCATATGCCCCAAATACTCCGAAAGCCTATCGACGGCCGCAAGGTCGCCAGCAACCTTCGTAGCACGGTAGGCGAACATCGAATCTAACCCGGGTACCGGAACCTTGGTGTCAACGGTGTCCTCTAAAACCGTGCCAGCGCTGCCGTCGTCAAGCGGAGTATCGGAGAGAACGTGGGTGTGCTTCCACCCCGTGATGCGGCGAAAGGGTTCGCTGGTGACTTCGTCAATGAATCTCTGGCCGGGGAGGAAACCGGCCGGGTCGTGACGTGCAATCCATTTGAGGCCAGCCGGCACGGAGAATACGGTCGTGCCGTCGGCGAGGTTGGCGGCTTCGGATTTCGGTGAAATCGGGAGAAGCCCCGGTGTTAGGCGGGTGACAGCGCCGGGGCGGGAGAACCACTCGGCGACGCAACGGCGAGGAAATGCGATGGTGTGGCGATAGGTGGGAATAGTTAGTCACTCTCTGAAACTTGTCCGACGTTTAGGAAAAAAATAGTAGACCCCGAAGTCTTTCAGCGAAGTGAGACTACGGGGTCTTATGCGTAAGGTGCTCTCACACCTTCGAGTTCAGAAAGAACTAGTCACGATCAGTGTTGGCCATTGCCAGCACGTCGAGGCGCTTGTCCAGCTCTTCCTCGGTCAGCTTCTCGCCGTCGACGAAGCCCATGTCGATAACAGTCTGACGGATGGTCTTACCTTCCTTCAGAGCAGTCTTAGCGACCTTAGCTGCGTTCTCGTAGCCGATGGCGGAGTTCAGCGGGGTCACAATCGACGGGGAGGACTCAGCCAGAGTCTTCATACGCTCAACGTTCGGCTCGATGCCGTCCACCAGCTTCTCGGCGAAGACGCGTGCGGTGTTCGCCAGCAGCTTAGCGGACTCCAGCACGTTACGTGCCATGACCGGGATGAAGACGTTCAGCTCGAATGCGCCGTTAGCGCCAGCAAACTCAACAGCGGTGTCGTTGCCCAGAACCTGCGCTGCGACCTGGGTGGCAGTCTCGCACAGAACCGGGTTGACCTTACCCGGCATGATGGAGGAACCCGGCTGCAGATCCGGCAGGTGAATCTCAGCAAGGCCGGTCAGCGGGCCGGAGCCCATCCAGCGAATGTCGTTAGCGATCTTGTTCAGGGAGACTGCGACGGTGCGCATAGCGCCGGAGAATTCGACCAGGGCATCGCGGTTAGCCTGAGCCTCGAAGTGGTTCTGAGCCTCGCGCAGCTCCTTGATGCCGGTCAGTTCGACGAGCTCAGCGGTGACCTTGGCACCGAAGTCCGCCGGGGTGTTCAGGCCGGTGCCAACAGCGGTACCACCGATTGGCAGCTCGCCCAGACGCGGCAGGGTGGCCTCGATGCGCTCAATGCCAGCCTCAATCTGGCGAGCGTAACCCGAGAACTCCTGACCCAGGGTCACCGGGACAGCGTCCATCAGGTGAGTGCGGCCGGACTTAACAACGGTCTCCCATTCCTTGGCCTTCTTAGCCAGGGACTCCTGCAGAACCTTCAGTCCCGGGACGAGGTCCTTGACAGCTGCCTCGGTTGCTGCGACGTGAGTGGCAGTCGGGAAGGTGTCGTTGGAAGACTGACCCATGTTGACGTGGTCATTCGGGTGAACCTCAACGCCGTTGGCCTTTGCGATGGACGCAATGACTTCGTTGGTGTTCATGTTGGAAGAAGTGCCCGAACCGGTCTGGAAGACGTCAATCGGGAACTCAGCATCGTGCTTGCCTTCGGCAATTTCCTTGGCAGCGGCGACGATGGCATCTGCCTGCTCAGCAGACAGCAGGCCGCGCTCCTTGTTGACGATGGCGCAAGCTGCCTTCAGCAGACCCATAGCGCGAATCTGTGCAGACTCCAGCGGACGGCCGGAAATCGGGAAGTTCTCAACTGCACGCTGAGTCTGTGCGCGCCACAGGGCGTTAACCGGAACCTTAACCTCGCCCATGGTGTCGTGCTCGATGCGGAACTGCTGCTCTGTCATTCGTTGCCTCTTTCAGTTAGGGGAACTTGAGTGCGCGCAGAACGGCCCCTCATTGCGCATGCAATTTTCATGCGATGCAGAACCGTTAGCGCATTCGTCTTCAAGTATGAATCAGTTTGTTAAAAAAGTGGTGCCCTGAGGGCACCACTAAAGGGGTAGTTACTTACAGATCGATGTCAGGCATCTCGCCCTTGCCGTAGTCGATGCTGGCGTACTTGCGCAGCTTCTCCAGGGAGTGGAAAGCCTCGATGCGGCGGATGGTGCCGGACTTGGAGCGCATAACCAGCGAGCGGGTCCACGCGCCGTTACCGCGGTAAGCGACACCGCGCAGCATGTCACCGTTGGTGACACCAGTGGCAACGAAGTAGCAGTTGTCGGATGCGACCAGGTCATCGGTGGTCAGAACACGAGAAAGATCGTGTCCAGCGTCGAGAGCCTTCTTAATTTCAGCCTCATCGCGCGGGTGCAGTTTGCCCTGGATCTCGCCGCCCATACACTTCATGGCGCATGCGGTGATGACACCTTCTGGGGTGCCGCCGACGCCCATCATGATATCGACCGAGTTCGTGTTCTGAGCTGCGGCAACAGCGCCAGCAACGTCACCATCGCCAATCAGTCGAACCTTGGCGCCAGCTTCGCGGATGTCACGAATCATGTCAGCGTGGCGCGGGCGATCCAGCACGACAACAGTGACATCTTCCGGACGCAGCCCCTTGGCCTTAGCAACGACCTTGATGTTGTGCTCAACTGGAGCCTCGATGTCAATCTTGCCGGCAGCCTCCGGGCCAACAGCAATCTTATCCATGTAGAACACAGCCGACGGGTCGTACATGGAGCCGCGGTCTGCAGCAGCAAGAACAGCGATAGAGTTCGGGCGGCCCTCTGCCATCAGAGTCGTGCCGTCAATCGGGTCAACCGCGATGTCAACGGCCGGGCCTTGGCCGTTGCCGACCTTTTCGCCGTTGAACAGCATCGGGGCTTCGTCCTTTTCGCCCTCGCCAATAACAACGACACCGTTCATAGCCACGGTGTTGATGAGCTGACGCATGGCATCGACGGCAGCGCCGTCGCCCTTTTCCTTCTGACCACGACCGACCCACTGACCAGCTGCCAGTGCAGCGGACTCAGTAACTCGGACGAGCTCCATCGCAAGGTTGCGATCTGGTGCTTCAGGATTCGAGGCGTTCATTGACTTCTGGCCCTTCCGTCGTTTTTTAGAACTCTTTTGAGGTTTGAGAATGTGCTGGGAGACGCCACGCCAGGAAACTGGGGTTTAGCGCTGCAACAATTTCTATTGATTGATGTTTGGCGCATCGGTTTTAGCGCCTTTGCATCTGTTACTAGTGTTCCACCTTTTTGGTGTTCGGGGGTGGACGCAGCGCCAAAGTGGGGGGAGTTTCAGGGCTAACCCCCCACATCACGCGGGTATCAAAAGTTTGTTCGGCGTCAGTTCGCTTGACGACGTCGACAGCGTCCGTCATCAAGTATTGCTAGTCGCAGCTGTGCAGGTGCGACTGATGACTAGGTTCGTTGCGGGGCCTTTGGCATACTTGAGCGCGTGGCGAATGAGAAACCTAGGATTTTGCAGGACAGTCGAGACATGATTCTCACCCTCGTGGTGATGTTTCTTGCGGTGGCTGTCACCATCGGCTTTACCGGCCTGTGCAGTTTTAACCCCGGGAAGCCGGAAAATGGTCCGGTGCACGAAGTCGATGCCGCCCCATTCGTGAACATGGAGGCTCGGCGCGTGGACTATCCAGTTCGCCTGCCGAAGGTGCCTGAAGGCTGGACTTCAAACTCGACCCGCGCGGGTATGGCGGCGGGGAAGCAGACGACCATTATTGGCTATGTCACCGCTAGCGGAGCATTCATTCAGGTCACGCAAACAGATGCGGAAGCAGGTCAGCTGCCGGATGATGGTAAGAACCGTCTCCGGGACGGTACTACTGACGTGGAAGGTACAACCTGGACTAAGTATGAGCCGGCTGAGGACAACGTGCGTCGCGTATGGGTTGGGGACCTCGGTGGCTCCCGCGCAATTATCGAGGGCACTGCCAACGACGAGGAGTTCACACAGTTGGCGGCGGCTATGCAGAAGGCCGAGCCAATCGATCCTGACGCGACAATGCCGGATTCGTCACGGCCGCAGCCGACTGCGTCCGAGATGCCGTCGGCACCAGCAAAGTAGGCCGAGTCGAGCACTCACCTGGAGCGGTAATCCCTACTAGGGCCATAAAATAGCTGAACTCAGCTATCAGCGAAGAGACGAGAAACGATATGAACTGACGATCGTTTCTCGTCTCTTTTTAGTCCTCATCGCCCACATTCTCGGCAGAAGCCGAGACATCCTGATTCTTGCTGGCCAAGGCGGCTTCAACCTTTGCCCGGGCGCCAGCCAAATGCTCCTCGCAGCGGCGGGCCAACGCCTCGCCTCGCTCCCACAGCGCCAGGGATTCATCCAGGCTCATCTGTCCGAGTTCTAGGAGCTTGACGGTCTCTACCAGCGCATCTCGAGCCTGCTCGTAGCTCAGGTTCTCCACCGGTACCTGTTCCTCCGAAGAGGGAGCCTGACCCGCGCCGAAAACATTGTCATTCATTAGCGAATACGTCCTTTACATCTAGTAGTTAAAGATTCAAAGTTGGAAAAGTCATTGCTTACTAATTCGCCGGCTTCGTAGCTAGCGTCGCTGCAGAGATGGAGCCGTCACTGACGCGAATTCGCAGTTGGGAACCCATCGGAGCATCTGCAATAGAGGTCACAATCTGTGGTTCCGGCTGAGTAGCCGATTGTGCCTGCACGATGGCATAGCCGCGAGCGAGTGTGGCAGAGGGGCCAAGTGCTGAAACCTTGCCGCGCAATCCCGATACCACGGCTTCCTCACGTTCCAGACTGCGGTGGATGAGAAAACGTAGCCGATCGACCTGCGCCGTGACAAACTCTTCACGCACGCGGATGGGAGTGAGCGGATCGCGCAGTACCGGCCGCGACGTTAAATCCCTCAGAGTAGCTACTTCACGGTCAACCCATCGCCGCAGGGATGCCGAGGAGCGCTCACGCAGCTGTGCAATGAGGCGGCGTTCCTCCGCAGCATCGGGCACTGTTTTCTTTGCTGCATCCGTCGGTGTGGCAGCACGTAAATCAGCGACGTAATCCAACAGCGGAGTATCCGGCTCGTGCCCGATTGCAGAAACCACCGGTGTTGTCGCCTTACTCACCGCACGAATCAGAGCCTCATCTGAAAAAGGCAGCAAATCTTCGACACTGCCACCGCCACGGGCGACGATGATGACATCGACCTCCGGGTCGGCGTCGAGCTGTGCCAGCGCTTCAATAATCTCCGGAACAGCCTTGGCGCCCTGCACAATTGTGTTGATTACCCGGAAATCCACTTCGGGCCAGCGGGCGCCCGCGACCGAAAGCACATCGCGTTCAGCTGCCGAACCGCGACCGGTAATCAACCCGATCTTGTTGGGGAGGTAGGGCAGAGGGCGTTTCAGCCGTGGATCAAAGAGGCCTTCCGCCGCTAGTGCCTGGCGCAGCTGCTCCAACCGTGCCAATAGTTGCCCCAAACCTACGGGCCTCCACTCCGTAGCCCACAGGGAAAACTGCCCCCGCCCGGCATAAAACGCAGGCTTGCCCAAAACCACTACGCGGTCGCCGTTGCGCAACGGATTATTGCGCAGAGCCGCCGTAGAACAAGTCACCGACACCGAAAACTCCGCGGAGGTGTCACGCAGAGTGATGTAGGAGAGCTTCCAGCTCGGCTTGGAGTTGACCTGGGCGATTTCCCCCTCGACCCAAATCTGTCCAAGGCGCTCAATATAGTCCTTGACTAACTGGTTCAGGCGTCGAACCTGAACCGGTTTCTCGGCCGACGTTTCCAATTTCGACATACATCAACACTTACACGATGGCGCGGATTGCCCTGCTAATAAACGCACGTTGCCCACAGGCTAAATCTGCCTGTGGGCAACTGTGACGGTAAAAGTGCAAGCCCGAGCTACTTGCGGTAACGAGACCTGCTATCGCGCCCGGTTATGCGCTCCTGGCGAGGGCGCTGCTGTCGCGGTGGCCACTCTTCGGTGCGACGGTGGTTGCTCCCCGGGCGTGCGGGACTCTGCTGAGGCTTTTCGGACCGAGACTCCGGCGAAGACTGTTCTCCCCACATCCGTGCCGTTCCTGCCGCTTGACGACGGGGAAACTCCTGCGTTGGCCGCTGCGGTGCGTTTGGCCGTTCAATCGGACGACGAGGCTGCTGTCTGGTCGAGTTTGGCGAAGTGGAATCCTGAGTGAACTGCGCCTGGCCCGGATGCGGGCGAGACTGCCAACGGGATGTTGGCTGCTGGGCCCGCTGGGCGAAATTCGAGCGCTGCTGGGCGCGCTCCCCAGAGCGGTCAACTGGTCGCTCACGCAGTTGCTCGGCGTTGCGCGATGCCGAGCTGGCGCTCGCTGCCGGTCGGGCACCAGAACGAGAAGTCTCCTGCCGAGAGCGTGCAGCCTGCTGGCGCGCCTGGCGGCGAGCTTCGGCATCTCGGATAATGTCCGCAGCGGGACGTCGTGAAGCAGGGCGTTCCTGAGAGCGAGAAGCTACGCGGCGATCAGATTCGGCGAGACGACGGCGAACCTGAGAGCTGGATTCGACAGCGGCTTCGTCACGGTGCTGGCGTTGTTTAGCGACCTTGCGCTGGGTGTTGAGGGATTTCTCCTGGGTGCGGGTGATTTCGAGGTAACGCCACACTGCGATGATGACACAGATAATCATCAAGACCAGCAGCCACGGGAACTGCTGGATGATGGGATATGCCGAGGTCACCAGGCGAGCGCGTTTAGAGGTTGTCGCGGTCGCGCCACCATTTTCAGGATCGGCGAGAGAACCGGTAAACCACGCTGTGAAAAAGGTGACAAGCGCGAACAAAATGGGGATTTGAGCGACGGTAACTACCAGACCGCGAGGAACCACCAACAGTGTTCCGGCCACAGCAGCCACGGCAAAAGCAATGAAGTAGGGCTTGCCAATCGAACCGTTGGGAACAGAAAAGAGCAAACCAATAACGCCAGCTAGAAGCATCAGCAACGGCGGCACAAACATTGGCACGCGTGGAAGCAGGGGTTTGTTTCCACTGCCTTTACGGGTTATTGCTGATCTGTTCGACACGAATGCGTATCCTACCGGTTATTAGTGATAATACGGGCAAGCCCGGTATGTGGGCTCGCCCGTGTCTTAAAATTTCGCCTTACTTCTTTTTCTTAGAGAAAGACCCGGAGACCACTTCAGAGACTTTATGGAAGGCCTTGGTCATCGTTCCCTCTTCCTGCTTGGTCGGACCAGCATCGGGGGAAACCTTACCGGCGGTGCGAGCATCTGCCTTCACGGCGCTCTCTGCAGAGCTGTCGGAGTCGTCACTGCCCAGGCGGAACGAAGCCAGTCGGTCGCGCATCGCACGGCCGGCAGCTTCAATCTGAATGCCGGAGATCGATCCGGCATCCGTGGCGAACTCGATATCCTTTGCGGTCTTGTCACCCGTACGCAAATCTGTGAGGTCGCCGAGGTAGCGGAACCAGACCGCGACGACTGCAGTGACTGGCACCGCCAGGAAGGCGCCGATGATGCCGAAGATACCGCCACCGAGCAGAACCACCAGCAGGACGATTGCGGCGTGCAGGTCCATAGCCTTGGACTGCAGAATCGGGGAGAGGATATTGCCCTCAATCTGCTGGACGGCAATGATGATGAGCAAGACAAAGATTGCTGTGGTCAGGCCGTTGGCAACAAGTGCGACTACCACTGCAATGAAGCCAGCGGTGAAAGCACCGACAATAGGAATGAAGCCAGCGAAGAAAGTCACCACGGCCAGAACCATTGCCAGCGGCACATTCAAAATCGCAAGACCAGCACCGATGAAGACCGCGTCGATAAGCGAAACGATAGCCTGCGTGCGGATGTAGCCCGACAGCGTGTTCCAGGAGCGGGTGAGTACCTCCGTGAGATGCCAGCCGAGGCGACGTCCGGTCAGGCGGCGGAGCCATGGCAGGAAGTCCTGGCCGTCCTTGATGAAGAAGAACGTCAGAACCAGCATTGCCATCAAGGTTACGGCGACCGAGGAGACCACCGATATGCCTTGGAAGACTGTGTTGGCGATATCGCCGGAGCGCTCCTGAAGCCATGTGGACCCCTGGTCCAGGGCGTCGAGAATCTGCTCATCCTTGACGTTAAATGGTGGGGCCTGAATGATGTTCTGGACTTCTTGGATGCCGTCGGTGAACTGGCGACGCAATTCTGGGAACTGCGACTGCACAGTCGGTGCGAGGACCGCGACAACGCCGCCAAGCACCGCCAGCGCGCCTAGGATGACCGTCAGTGCGGAGAGTGCGCGGGGCCAGCGGTGCTTCATCAGGAACACTGCGGGCGGAGCCAGCACCGTGGAGACAATCAGGGCCAACAGAATCGGCAGAACGCCAGCCCAAATCTTTCCCAGAATCATAGCGCTGACGTACAGCGCCGCTGCGGTGATGAGGAAACGCAGGCACCAACCTGCGAACCACCGGGCGCCCTCGCCAATGACGTCGGCGCGGTCGATGGACTCGGAGTCATTTTCGCTCATAAGCTCATCGAGATTCTCAGCATCTTCCGGCAAATCCGGTTGCGTTACCGCTGACTTATGGGCGTCGGAGGGGATAGACAGAGACTGTTCTACACGCAGAGGCTCTGATCCCATTACGTGATCGATAGCGTCTTTTTCGGACTGCGCAGTCCACTCTTCGCCTTCATTGGGTTTATTGCTCACATATTCATTATGGGGGTTCGGAGGGGATAGGGGGCAACTTCACGAAGTTAGGGCGAGTTCAAATCTGTCTCCCCAAGCCCGTAAGATGGGCAATGTGAGTCTTACACTTGGAATCGTCGGTCTGCCCAATGTCGGAAAGTCAACCCTGTTTAACGCCTTGACGCGCAACGATGTGCTGGCTGCGAATTATCCGTTCGCCACCATCGAGCCGAACGTCGGCGTTGTGGAGCTTCCCGATCCCCGTTTGAATAAGCTCGCCGAAATTTACGGCTCTGAGCGTATTCTTCCGGCTACAGTGTCGTTTGTGGACATCGCCGGCATCGTCAAGGGTGCATCGGAGGGCGAAGGTCTTGGTAACAAGTTCCTCGCCAACATCCGCGAGGCTGACGCGATCTGTCAGGTCGTCCGTGTCTTCAATGATGATGATGTCGTGCATGTCGACGGCAAGGTTGACCCGGCCTCTGACATCGGTGTGATTGAAACCGAGCTGATTCTGGCTGATATCCAGACTATTGAGAAGGCGCTGCCGCGTCTGGAAAAGGAAGCCAAGAAGGATAAGGAAAAGGTCGGTGAGGTTGAAGCCGTCAAGCAGGCTCTGGCCGTGTTGGAAGAGGGGCGCACTCTCTTCGCTGCTTCCGATGATGTGAAGCTCTCCGCTCTGCGCGAGCTGCACTTGCTCACCGCAAAGCCGTTCCTCTACGTCTTCAATGCTGACGAGGAAGTGCTTGCCGACGAGGACCGCCGCGCGGATCTGGCCGCTGCTGTGGAACCGGCGGACTGTGTGTTCCTCGACGCCAAGGCTGAGTCGGACCTTCTGGAGCTGGATGAGGAATCCCGCAATGAGCTTCTGGCTGAAATTGGTCAGACCGAGCCGGGCCTGCATTCGCTTGCCCGCGCTGGTTTCCGCACTCTGGGGCTGCAGACTTACCTGACCGCTGGCCCGAAGGAGTCTCGCGCCTGGACCATTCCGAAGGGTGCTACGGCCCCGCAGGCTGCCGGCGTGATTCACACTGACTTTGAGCGTGGCTTCATTAAGGCTGAAATTGTGTCCTTCAATGATCTGGTCGAGGCCGGTTCGATTGCCGAGGCAAAGGCTAAGGGGAAGGTCCGCCAGGAGGGCAAGGACTACATCATGCACGACGGCGACGTGGTCGAATTCAAGTTCAACGTGTAGCTAGGGGCCTTATTAATAGCGTTTGACACACGCGCTCCTATTTGCCGTCGCATCTCACGAGACGCTGACGTGGATGGCCGCACCATCGACCGGCAGCGTCAGGACTGTGAAGCCATTGCAAAGCAGTGTGGCTTGCACGTTGGACATAGAACATAACGACGTCGATCAGTCCATTTCCGCGTCAAAGAAGAATGTGGCTCGCCCCGACTACGACGCCATGGTGGCATCCTTTGAACGCGGCGAAATCGACGCGATCATCTGCTGGGACCTCGAACTACCCGCCCCACGTCGGTGGACAGTCCGATCGGTCGAACAAAATTACGCACCCCAGCTTAATCAGGGGTGCACCTTAAAAGCATTCGGAGGTGGGGGTAACTGCCCCTCGTTGCCCAGAGACAAAATACGCCAGTGGCGTCTGTACGACGAGCCAAAGGTGGCACAAACCCCAATCCAGAGAGGTCTTGCACTGTTGCGGTGCAGTTGTCTTCTTTCTCACAGTATTGCACCCTTCGAAATTAATTGGATACGATAAGGCCCATGTTGATTTCAGGTTCCGTTTTCATGCGGCCGCTCACCAACCGCTAAGGCGGTTTTCTCCCTCCCGCGGGTCAAAAACCGCTCCGGTCCTTTAGCCGGGCGGCCATTTGCCATGCCCGGCTCCGTTTCAACTCCACGGAGCACACCTGATGTCTACATACGGATACGGCCGTCACGAACATGGCCAAAATTTTCTCACAGACCAAAAGATCATCAACACCATCGTCGATCTTGTAAAACAAACCTCGGGCCCCATCATCGAGATCGGGCCGGGAAGCGGTGCCCTCACTCACCCGATATCCCGCTTGGGGAGGGCAATAACGGCAGTTGAAGTGGACACAACACTAGCTGCAAAACTCACAAAAAGGACCGCCTCGGCGGCGATCGAAGTGGTCCATGATGATTTCCTTAACTTCCCGTTACCCGCCACTCCCTGCGTCATTGTGGGAAACATTCCCTTTCACCTCACCACTGCCATTCTTCGAAAGTTGTTCCATGCGCCGGCATGGACTGACGCTGTACTCCTCATGCAGTGGGAAGTCGCTCGCCGCCGGGCCGGGGTAGGCGCAAGCACAATGATGACGGCTCAGTGGTCCCCATGGTTCACATTTCACCTTGGTTCCCGAGTACCAAGGTCTGCGTTCCGGCCACAGCCAAACGTTGACGGGGGGATCTTAGTAATCCGCCGTGTGGGTGACCCGAAGATCCCGATAGAGCAACGCAAAGCCTTTCAGGCGATGGTGCACACCGTTTTCACCGCCCGGGGACGCGGGGTAGGGGAAATTCTCCGAAGGGCAGGGCTGTTTTCATCACGCTCAGAGACACAATCATGGTTGCGCTCGCGAGGAATCGACCCCGCAACCCTACCCCCCAGATTGCGCACCAGCGACTGGATCGATCTCTTTCAGGTGACTGGTTCCTCTCCATCGCACCATCGGCGAATTTCACAATCGGGAAGTAGTCAACACCCTCCTCAACGGAAAAAACGAGGCCGGCGGCGTTAATCCCCCCGCCACCCAAACCGAAATCCACCAGTAGTAGTGGACGACCAGTGCTGGTCTACCGTGAGCCGGGTTATGACAGTGACGTGTTCTCGTCGGGCACAGTCATAGTTCCCGGCGTTGCCGGCGACAGGGTTCTATACCCAGCAGCGGGGTCGATCAAAATTACCCACACGGGGAACGACCCTGCTGGTGGTTTCGATCTTGATGGAAGCGAGGAGATTAGCCCCTCGACAACTCCCCGTAGCTGGCGAACAGTAGCTCCTGGCGCTGGCGCTCGTTGGTGAGTTTGCGTGCCACACCGAAAGCTTTATTTACTTCTCGGTCCAATTCGTCGTGAGCCTTGAGCAGAATTTGGTCTATCGCTAACGGGTTGTAGTGCTCCGCGAGTGGCCCCTCGGGGTGCCGCTCGCGGGCCCGCAGTACCAACTGTCCAGCGTCGATGATTCGCTGCTGCGCTTTCTCATCTAGTTCACACAGAGCTGGTCCGAAGGAGTAGCTCCCGATGTACTCCGAAGAACGGAAAAATGAATAGTGGGGATACATCGACTTCCATTTTCCATTCTTCCGGCTCAGAGTATTGAGGGGGCTGGGACCGGGTCCGTAAACCCTTTATGTTTTCCACGCACAGCGGTTTATAGCGACGATCCCTATAGGTTTTCCGCAGAACCTATATGTATTTCTGTGCACCCAAATGTTGTCCGTTTTAGCGGTATTTCGTTGCTACTTCCGCACTTGCGAATCAAATGGTTATTTATCGCCGACACTCCGTCGAGTTCAAGTTCAACGTGTAACGCGGGGTGGAGAAGCTCCCCCTGCACGTTACTTCTGACACCGCTGACCTTTCGATCGCAGGCATTGAGCCCCGTGACCGACAACAAGTTCGAGTCGATCCAGCTAGCTGACCTGCTGGATGAGGATAAACTCGCGGGCGGCATGCGCGTGAAGCTGACCAGTCTCGATGGGGAGTTTATGGAGGGATGATCGATTGGCTGAGCATCACACTGCCATCGTTGTTGGTGGTGGCCAGTCCGGTTTAGCCACGGCCTACTACCTGCGGCGCTTCAAGGTGGACTTTCTGGTCCTGGACAACCAGGAGGAACCTGGTGGAGCGTGGTTGCACGCGTGGCCTTCACTGACGCTTTTCTCCGCCGCGGGGTTCTCCAATCTGCCCGGCTGGCCGATGCCGCAGTACCCGGGGTACCCGCCGGCACGCCATGTCATCGACTACCTCGAACACTACGAACGGCGCTACGACCTTCCGGTTCGGCGCCCAGTGCACGTTCGCAGAGTGTCCCATGAGGGAGGGATGTTCTACCTAGATTCGACCGTCGGTCAATTCACAGCGGAACACGTTGTCGCGGCCACAGGCACGTGGTCCGCGCCCTTCGTGCCCCACTATCCCGGCACCTTCCGCGGCCGCCAGTGGCACTCGTCGACCTACCCCGGTCCCGAACCATTCCGCGGCGCGAAGGTCGCGGTGGTCGGTGGGGCGAACTCGGGTGCCCAGATCGCTGCCGACCTCATCGGGACGTCGGAGGTCACATGGTTCACGCTTGAGGAGCCTCGCTGGATGCCTGATGATGTCGATGGCCGTGATCTTTTTCTCCGCAGTCGCCGTCGGATTCTCGGCGGCGATTCCGGCCCGAATCTCGGGGACATTGTCGCGCTTCCTCATTTAAGTGAGCTCCGCGATTCCGGCCAGCTCACCGCTACCCCCATCTTCGATAGCTTGAGCGAGCTCGACCACGACCATCTGATCTGGTGCACTGGTTTCCGTCCGGCCCTCGGCCCATTCCGCGACCTCATGCGCGGCCGCGAAACCGCGGTGAAGAATCTGCATCTCGTCGGTTACGGCAACTGGACCGGCGACGGCTCAGCGACGCTGATGGGCGTGGGGCCCTTTTCCAAACACACTGCCCAGGTAGTCGCGGGCCGTGTCGATGAAGCTCGGCAGCAAAAGTTTTGAGATGACGCTTGGTCCCTGAGCAGCTCGATCCTTCCAAGATCCGCGTTGGAGAGCCAGCGCGCTGGGCGAAGGTGTGACTCAGCGCTTCGCTTGCGCTGCCCGCAGGCCGTTCAAAATCACGAGGACTTCGGCGACCTCGTGAACCAACACGACGGCAGCGAGGCCCAGCACGCCGCTGATCGCCAGCGGCATCAGCACGATGATGATGGCCAGAGACAGCACGATGTTCTGGTTAATAATCCTGCTGCCTCGACGGGCGTGCTGCAGCGCCTGCGGGATCAACCGGAGGTCGTGGCCGGTGAAAGCGACGTCAGCGGACTCGATTGCGGCGTCAGAGCCGGTCGCTCCCATCGCTATGCCCACCGTCGCGCCCGCCAGCGCAGGAGCGTCGTTGATGCCGTCGCCAATCATCGCCGTCGGCGTCTTGGAGGAGAGCTCGGCGACGATGCTTGCCTTGTCCTCCGGGCGAAGCTCAGCGCGCACGTCGTCGATTCCGGCGATTTCAGCCAGCGCCCGGGCGGTGCGAGCGTTGTCGCCGGTGAGCATGCTCACTTCCACGTCGTTGGCGTGCAGAGTCTGCACTGCTTCGGGCACCTCGGGTCGCAGCTCGTCGCGGACCCCGATCGCCCCGGAGAGGGCGTCATCGACGGTGACAAGGACGCAGGTCTGGCCCTCGGACTCCATGCGCTCAACGTCTGCCTTTAGTGGCCCGGCGTCGATCCACCGGGGGCTGCCCACCAGCACCCGTCGACCTTCGACGGTGCCGCCGATGCCATGTCCGGCTTCCTCGCTGATGTCCTGGGCGACGGGCGCTTCGGGCACCGCTGCCGCGATCGCCGCAGCGAGGGGGTGCGTCGATTGCTGCTCAACTGCCGCCGCGAAGGCAAGCACCTGCGCCCGATCGAATCTGTTTGCCGGGACCACGTCGGTAACCTCGGGCTGGTTGCGGGTAAGGGTTCCGGTCTTGTCCACCGCCAGGTGACGGATGCCGCCGAGCCGCTCGAACGCAGCGCCGGACTTGATGACCACGCCGAACTGGCTGGCCGCGCCAATCGCGGCCACGACCGTCAGCGGCACGGAGATTGCCAGCGCGCACGGCGATGCTGCGACCAGGACCACCAACGCGCGGGTGATCCACGTCTCGGGGTCGCCCAGCAGCGAGCCAAACACGCCGACCAGCACTGCCAGGATCATCACCCCGGGCACTAGGGGTTGGGCAATCCGGTCGGCGATCCGGGCACGGTCGCCCTTTTCCGCCTGCGCCTGCTCGACCAGGTCCACGAGTGTGGTCAGCGAGTTGTCCGTTCCAGCTGCGGTCGTCTCGACCTCCAGCACGCCGGCGGAGTTGATTGCTCCCGCGGGCACCTCGTCGCCGGGCGCAACCTCCTCCGGAATGGATTCTCCGGTGATCGCTGAGGTGTCAAGGCTGGAGCGCCCAGACCGAATGATGCCGTCCGTGGCGATCCGCTCTCCGGGGCGCACGAGCATCAGCTCGCCAGCCACGAGGTCCTTCGCTGCGACCTCAACCGCTGTACCGTCGCGCAGCACCGTCGCGGTCTGCGGTACCAACTTCAACAGTGCCCGCAGTCCGCCTTGGGCCCGGTCCATCGCCTTGTCTTCCAGTGCCTCGGCGATCGAGTACAGGAACGCTAGCGCCGCGGCCTCTCCGACGTAACCGAGGATTACCGCGCCGACCGCGCTGATCGTCATCAGCAAACCAATGCCGAGCTTGCGCTTCGTGGCAAGGTTCCGGATAGCGCCGGGCGCGAACGTATACGCCCCTAGCAGCAGACCGACCCAGAACAGTACTGTCGCGGGTGTCTCTAGCCCGGACCAGCCCAGCGCCAGACCTATGCAGAGGGCTACGCCGGAGAAGATTGGCAGTAGCAACTCGGGGTCCTTCCACCATGGCCGATCGAGATCTTCGATCTCCGTGGCTGGTTCGTGTTCGCATCCACATGCTGAACTCATGCGTCCGCTCCTTTTCCGTCGCAGCCAGGCACCGAGCACTCAGGGTCGATGCACGGGGCGTTTTCGTCGACAGCCAACGTCGCGTTCACTAGCGCGTTGAGCGCTGTCGCGAGGTGGGGATCGGCGATTTCGTAGCGTGTCTTGCGGCCCTCCGGCTCGGCGACGACGATGCCGCAGTCACGCAAGCAGGTCAGGTGGTTCGAGACGTTCGAGCGGGTCAGGTCCAGGTCGCGCGAAAGCACGGCTGGGTAGCTCGGGCCGTCGAGTAGGGTCAGCAGGATTCTGGAGCGCGTCGGATCCGCCATGGCCCGGCCGAGCCGGTTCATGACGTCGAGGCGTGAAGCAATGGTCAGCATGTACTGAACTATACATCGTGTGCTGAACTATTCAAAATGCGCTGAACTGACAGTTACGCGAAGGTCCTGCGACCTGCAAGAATTAGTCGATGGATAGCAGATGACTGATCCTTTGTGGTTCGGCTGCCGCCCAACGCGGGAGCGACGTGGGCGGCGAGGTTCTCGAGAAAGTAACTTTGCAACTACATACCGTGGAGTTCAAGTTCAACGTGTAGCCGAAAGCTCATGTCCGGTTCTCAGCGCAGGGCTCACGCATCGAGACAGCAGTGCTGTCTCATGGCCGTCGCAGAGAGGCCCGCTCCCGCATCTGAGCGGACGGCTTGTGAGCCCTCACGAGCGCAACGCCGGTCAGCGCGGTCCAGAGCGTCAGCGAGTCGAAGGAGAGCCGCTCGGCACCGCCGAGCCCAATCCAAGGCATCTCGTACCCATCCAGTGCTGCGACGAACATGATGAAGCTTGCGACGGAGAGGATCACGACCGCGGCCGTGACCTTCCGGAAACTGCCCGGCCCGGCGGCGACGGCGATGAGCGTCATGGCGATCCACTGCGCGGCGGCTTGAAGCAGGGCGAAGCCGTCGTGGGCTGCGGGCGACACGTCCCAAGGGAGAAGGCCGACGCCGATGACCGAGGCTCCGGCAATCGCCATCAGGATGGTTCCGCCTTTGCCGGCGAGCCGAGCCCAGTATCCATGCAGGGCAACCGCGCCGAGCAGGACTAGAGCCCCGGAAGCGACCATGCCGATGTTGAAGACCGCGTGTTCCGGCGAGCACACCTGACGTATCTGCTGACCGAGTTCGGAGTACTCCCCGCAGGTGGTCACACCGAGATCGCTGATGGTGTTGCGAGAGAGCGAGTAGCGATTTGGCCAGCCCAGCGCCACGAACAACTGAATCGGGAGCACCAGTGCGCTGAGCACCCAGGCCATCGCGCCGACGCGGTGCCGCTTCATACGGGCCTCCTTTAGCATACGATCGTATGATAAATGCTAGCGGCGATTGTCGACGTGTTCAACGTGCGCAGGCAGCCGACGCCGAGCTCGTGGTGGATGCGGCAGTGCGCGTCCTCGTGCGGGATGGCTTGGATGGGTTGTCGGTGCGCAAGGTGGCGTCGGAGTCCGGTGATCACTATCGACGACTTCTACCTCCTAATGGCCACCGCGCCCACGGACCCGAAGGCCGAGGTGTGTCGTCGCTGGTTGGAGCTTGTGCTGTCCGGCATCTCGACGAGTGCGTGACTATGGCAGAGTGGTTGACCCCCTCGACTCGGCGTGGTCAGAGGCTCGTGCGGCCTCGGTGATGGCGTTACGCGCCGGAACTCGGTGGAGTTCAAATTTAATGTTTAGCGTCATTGGCGCTTCACATTATGGCGGTAGCGTGAGTCGTCATCTTAGAACTTGGCTTCACGACCACAGGTTCGACAGCGCTACTCGTCGTGCTGATTGCTTTGCGAAGCTGCGTGTTCGCCACCAGCCTCTTCGTGCTGAATGCGTGAGGCATGCAGTCGGGCGTGGGCGATGGCGTCAGGGGTGTTGTCGAAGACGTGATTCCCGTGCGCAAGCTGGTCGAATACGCCGAGTTCGCGCAACACCGGAATATGTTCGGGCTTCGTGGCTGCGAGCAGGACTCTGGTACCGCGGCGTTCGAGGCGCCCGATTGTGTCGGCGAGCATCTGGGCGCCGGTGGCATCGATCGTCGTGACGTAGCGCATGCGGAGTACGACAACCTTGACCGACGAGGCATCAGCGAGCTCGAGGAGGAAATCGTGCGCTGCGCCAAAGAAGAGAGGGCCTTCCATACGGAAGGCGGCGATGTGCTCGTCGAGGAGCTCGCGTTCCTTGTCGCGGTGGTCCCCCTCGTCTAGTGGGGCGGCTTCCAACACCGCAGTGCGGGCGGTCTCGCGCAGTGCGAAGAAGCCCGCCATTACAAGGCCGATGAGTACGGCGACGACAAGGTCGAACACGACGGTGGCGGCAGCTGTGATGAGCAGGGTCGCCCCGTCGCCCTTGGTGGCGCGTATCACCGAGCGGAGGTTCCGCGGGTGGATCATCTGAATCGCAGTGGCGATGAGCACGCCGGCGAGCGCGGCGAGAGGAATCTCGCCCACCCACCGGGCCGCGACGAGCACGGCCACGAGCAGGAGCAGCGAATGGAACACCGCTGCCAGGCGTGTGCCTGCGCCTGCACGCACGTTGACGGCAGTTCGGGCAATCGCGGCGGTTGCGGGAATCCCGCCGAACAGGGGCGCGACGACGTTGGCCACGCCCTGCCCGAAGAGTTCGCGGTCGGGATCGTGCCGGTCGCCGACAGTCATTGCGTCGGCAACCGTCGCAGACAGCAACGATTCCAGCGCACCGAGAGCTGCGACGGCGACCGCTGCAAACAGCAATGAATCCAGGTGCTCCCACGGAATCTCTGGCCAGCGCGGAGCAGGCAATGTCGACGGGATGTAGCCGATTGTCTTCAGGCCGCTGTCTGCCAGCATGTTGATGGCTGTCGCTGCAGCTACCAACACTAGCGCCGCGGGGAAGCCACTACGGACGCGCGCAGCAAGCACGATTCCAGCCGCTACTGCAAGGGTCATCACGGGCGCCTGCCATGCCGGAGCATCTAACCAAGCATTGATTGAGCCCCACGCCAACCCGAGGACTTTCTCGCCCTCCACGTCAACACCAAGTGCTGCAGGCAGCTGTTGTAAGCCGATGATTAACGCAATACCGGCGGTGAAACCTTCGACGACAGGTAGTGGCATGTACTTCATCGCGCGGCCAGCGCCGGTGAACGCCAGTACGAGCAGCATGAGCCCTGCCAGCACGCCGACGACGAGAACCCCATCGGCACCATGGTTGGCCACGATGGGGATTAACACGACGGTCATTGCGCCGGTCGGGCCGCTTACTTGGACGTTACTACCGCCGAAGATCGCGGCCAGGATACCCGCAACGATGGCCGTCGTAATTCCGGCCGCCGCGCCGACACCGGACGCAACGCCGAAGCCGAGCGCGAGAGGGAGTGCGACGAGGGCCACCATGAGGCCTGCCGAGAGGTCGCGCCCAATCGTCGCGCGGGACCAGTCCGAGCGGCGCGGTGCGAAACGCAGGGCACGAGATTGGAAGCCCACCGTAGAGGCGGCGGAGGAGGGGCGGGTCATGCTACTTTCTTGCTCCTTCAGGGCTCAATGACACTCAAAGGATACACAAGGTGTCATCCTCCGACGGCCGCATTCCCGGTTCTGGCCGAGGCCTCATGTCGACGGAATAAAACTTCCTGACCTGGCGGGAGTTCGCTGGAGCGTTGTCGCGGTGCTTGGAGTGACGCGTGTGAGCCGGTGTCCGAAGAGCAGACAGCCCGGGAGAATCGGTACCAGTGCCATACAGTGCGCGACACCACTGCTCATAGGACGGGCCCGACGGCGGGCTGGGGGGGGCGAGGGCCGGCTACCGGATCCGGGCTTTCGCGGCGACGAGCAGCAGGGCGGCGTGGTCGACTTCGCCGTTTTTGATCTCGCGATTGAGCTTGTGTAGCACCACGGGGCAGCGCAGGCAGCGGATGCCGGATTTGCAGCACTTCTTCTTCGGCGTCATTGCGGCCAGTTTGAAGGGGTCCTTGCCGGCGAGCTTTTTCGCGGCCTTGGCCTCGGCCTTCGAGTATTCGGGCAGGCGTAGCGAGGTCGTTGCCGCAGCCTTTTTCTTGGTTTTGGCGGCGTGCGTCTTCTTGCCCTTGTCGCCTTTCTTGCCCTTGGCCATGCGCGTTCCCTTCGTCGCGGATTTTCCCGAATTAGGTTAGCGTCACCTCATGCGATGTGGGTAGGCGTGGGTGTATGGCGGGTGTATTCGGCGTGGTGTACGACGACCGACCAGGTTGTAGAGATTCTGCGATACGTGCTTAAGGCGTAAGGCCTGCAGAATTAAGAGCCAAGACAAAGGGCGACTTCGGAAGACAATTCCGAAGTCGCCCTTTGCTTAGTCAACACTGCGCGGACCAAACCGGACAGCAACAAGCCTGCTAGGAGATTGCGAAGCCAGATGCTGGTCCTGGCTTTTCGACGGGCTCGCCAGCCTCGTCGACCATCCAGTCAATTTCCAGCTCCAGCTCGCGCTCGATGCCAGCACGCTTTCGGGAATCGACGACTTCCATCGTGGTATTAAACGATGTCGGCATGGTCATCGTCACCGTGGACTCACCAGTGCCGAGAGTCATTTCCCCGGCGCGGATGCGAGCTGCCAGCGTCTCCAGCAAATCCGCGAGCTCATCGCGGCTGAAGCTTGCCTTGCTCTTCACCAGCTTTTGATTCTTCGGGGGGTGTAATTTTTTTAGGTTTCGGTGCCATGTCTTTACTTACCTTTCCAGCCGTGTAGGTATTTGTGCAGTGTGGAGAATCGGCCGTCACTCCACACTGTCTTTGAAGATGGTCTAGAAAGCTTTCAGGAAGCCTGTCTATCCCCATTATCCCAATAAAAAGTGGTTTTTACCGGGCTAAATAACAAGAGGCTAGAAATTTCTATAGGTAGGTTATAAATTGTGGAAAATCCCTACGCTATGCTCTGGGGTGCAAGGTCCTAAGTGCCTTAGGTTAGGAGCTCTAGTAACGGCGCCCTTGGGTAGCGCCTCAAACGTGTCGACCGACAGCAATAGGGGAGGAGTAAACGTCACATGGTGTCACCCGACAACATCCTGATGTACCTTCTGCCTGAGCAAGAGGCGCAGGTTAAAGAGATATTTGTGCAACTGGCAGAGCGTGGATTCCCGCAGCAGAATCAAAAGCCCCACATCACTGTCACCTTCGCACCGACCATGAGCCCGGAGGTAATCCAACGAGCAGCCGAAATTCTCCCACCGCTGATGCCTGCGGAATTCCGCAGGGTAGGAACGGTAGTGTTCGGCACAAAGAGTAAACAGACTGTCGCATGGTTATTAGAAACAAGCGATGAGCTGGAAGAAGCCGCTCGTGAGATCAGTCGTCTTAACCCTGAAGGTCGCGGCTCCCGCTGGATTCCGCACCTGACTATGGGGCTGCGAATCCCGCGGGATATGGTTCCCGGTTACGTCCGGGCTCTTGATGAACTAACAAGCCCGCACTTCAAAACTCTTAGTGCACCACGCGCTGCGTTCTGGAGTCCCAAAGTGCAGGAATTAACGGAGTTTTAGCGCGCCGCACGCCGCAACTTTTCAAAAGCAGCGCAGCCAAGCGGCCACTAAGCGGCGTCCATAATCTTCTTTGCCTGGGCATCGAAGACCTCCAAGGCGCGCTTCTTTGCCGCTTCCTTGGACTCTGGGGTCGCCTGTGCAAGTTCCATCGGTTGTGTCGCATTTTCCGCGCCGGTTGATGGAACGTCTGGAATCGGGGCAGCGGACACCATCACCATCACGCCATTGACAACGCCGACAATGTCGTAGCTGGTGGCATCAGTATTAGTGCCACCGGAGCTAATGTCCACAACTGTCGCGTGTGCAGTGAGCTCATCTGGCTTGACGGAAAGATCCGGCTCCCACTTTTCCCGGTGCATTTTCATGGTGGTTGTCATATCCATGTCATTGAGCATCTCCTGCGCCTCAGGAGGAAGTTCCTGGCCTTCCATGGATTCGTTTACGAGGTCGGAAGCATCCATCGAAGCGGTCACCTCAGAGCACTTGTTAAGAACATCTGTGTACTCCTGGTAGGTCTGAGGGTTCTTCAATACTGAGACAGCGATGGTGACCTTTTCCGCGTCCAAATTAGCGAAAGAACTGACAGCTCGCTCCAATTCTTCCGTTGGCTTGATGAAAGTGGCACATTCGGCCGGCTCTATATCTAAAGAATCCTCCGAAAACATCTCCATTGCGTCCTTGTACCCATTAATCCTGTTGTTGGAGAAGTCCACACCTTGAACTTCATTAGTGAGCAGGAGCTGATCTTCGGATGCAGCTGGAGCTGACCCGTCTGCCTTCGTCATCTTGCTGGTCGACTCTTTGCCTGCCTCGCCACCGGCATTGTTGCTTTCTTCTCCCGAGCCGCATGCGGTGAGCAGGGCGGCGCTTGTACAACCTGCGACGACGGTTGTCGCAATTTTCTTCCACATTCCAGAGCTGCGCTGCTTCATGATTCCTCATTCCATCGAGCTGAATTTCAACAACCTATGCAACCTGATCAGATGTCCTGAGCCGGAGCCAATCTTTTGTGAAAGAAAGAATACAAGAGCTCGGCTCAGCACGCTTCCCAAAAATCAAGAATTTCAGTCGCGTCTGCTTTACGACGCTCCGTCGGACCTCACCGCAGACTGTGCAACCTTTGCCACGGGGTACGTGGATACCAACGCAATAATCGCACCGAAGATGAAAACGGGCACGAACCCGAACTTCGGTGCCGCGAAGGAAATAACAAAAGGGGCGAAGAAACCAACATAGGTCAGCGAATAGTAGATAGCAGTCGCAGCGCCCAGCTCGGCAGGCGGTGCGATAATTTGCACTTCGCGGAGGCCGGAGACCATCATCACGCCGTACGCGGCACCGAGGGCCAGAGCAGCGGGGAAAACGCTCCACACATTCTGGGTGAGTGCGACGATAAGGCTGAGCAGCATTCCGACCGTCGTTAAGCCAAGACCGAAAATAGCTGGCGGGATAAAGCTGCTGGAACTGATGCGAGTGACCAGTGGTTGCACCAGAACACCGGTGCCCATCGTAAGGCAGGCGATGAGTCCTGCGAAGGCGATGGGGTAGCGGGATTCGGCGATTGTTGGCAGGACGACGAAGGATGTGCACGCAGCGCCGAAGACCCACGGTGCCCAAGCGGCGACTGCCCACAGGAACCTCGGGCTAAGCGTGGCGGAGGAGAAGAACCGTTGCGGAGAGTCGCTGTGCGCTGCGTTTGGAAGTCCTCCGGAAGCGTTCCATGTTAGTGGTGCGATAAAAAGCAGCAGTGCGAGATGAACAAGATAGGGGATGACATCAGGGCGCGGGGTGAATTCTGCGACCAACCCGGAAGCCAGGGGGCCGAGGGAGAATCCGGCGGAGAGTGCAACGGTTGCGCGCCGGGCAGAAATTTGAGGTGCGACGGGCGCAATTTCTTTGATCCACGAGGCACCGGCGGCCATTACCATGCCCATCGAAATGCCGATGATAAGACGTCCTACCAGAAGTGATGGGAAGTGGAACCAGATGCCGGTGAGTAGGACGGCTGAGCCAACGGCAGAGGTTATGAGTGCAGGCCGGATGATGGCGCGACGGCCGAGCCGGTCGGAAAGTGGGCCGCAGATGAGTAGCGCGGGGATGAGTCCTGCGACGTAGATGGCGAAGAGAAAGGTGACCTGGGACTGGTTGAGAGCATCGGTTATTCGATACGCGGGCAGGAGTGGTGCGAAGAGGTTGGCTCCAAACGCAACCGCGAACATGCCCAGGGCTACCCGAATCCAGTCTCGTATCACGGTTGCCTCCTGAGGGCTCTCATCTGTGGGGATAGAACAGTGTGGTAACAACAATAGGCCAGCTAACAAACGCTAGCTGGCCTATTGAGTTACTCGGGTCGTCTACCCAAGTTAGTCGCCCTAGTTATTGGCGGCGCCGAAAAACGCGGTAATCGGCGAGAAGAATCCCTTGGACTTCTTTGACTTCTTAGCTGCCTTTGTCCTGCCAAGAATGCGCTCAGAGATGCGGTCGGTGAGGACACCTACCAGCTTGCCGCTGCGGACGACGGGCAGCTCGCTGAGGGGCCCGTCAATAAGCTGGCGAGCCCTGATTGCAGCTGGATCCTCGGGCTTGACAAAGACCTTCACCGGGGCGCCGACGGTGTTCATGTAGGCATCGCGGTCGGCGTACTCACGGAGTTCCTTCAGCGTAATATCGCTGGTCAGGTAGCCTTCATCGTCGACGAGGAAGACACAGGTATCGTCATCGAGACCAGCAAATTCGGCTGCGTAGGTGCTCAGTGCCTCACCGACAGTGATGTCCTCCGGCAGCGCAATGTAAGAATCCGTCATGTGCATGCTTACGGTGTCAGGCAGGAGGCTGTACGGGCTGATTGAAGATTTCGGCTTGAAGAAGTTGGCGATGGTGTTCTGTGTCTGTGTCATTGTGGATCCTTTTCCAGGTATCCCAGCTCCTTTGCTAGGAGGGAATTTCTGTTGATTGAAAAATTATGGCTCCCCGCCTAAGAGTGTTGGCAATGTAATGCCGTAACTAAAGGTGGCCACTTGAGATGGAACCTTGCTTCGAGAGGCTTTCGAAACTCTCGATGAAGTGCAGGGTAGCGGCCTATGTGGATATAGGAGCCTTACCTAACGAGGTTGTTCGCTACGCAAAGGTTAACACAAGGTTACGTACACAGTAAAGAGGAATGAACGAAAAGCTTCCTAAAGGTGGCGGAAGTTATAAGCCCATGAACTCTCGAATTGCTGGCCACTCGGCATCGGCTTGCGCCCGGCCGAGCTCGTAGTTGTGCAGCAGCTTCGACCGCCTCCGCTCCGCCTTTGTGATGCTCATGTTATTGGCGTAGAAAACATATGCTTGGCCTTTTCGTTCAAGCTCAGCAGCCCAATCGAGAGAAGCGTTGTAGCGCTCGTGTCTAGTGATAAGCAGCTCAGCCACCACCGGGTTACTGCGGAAAATCTGGCGCAGTAGCTGTGGGCGCTTAGGGGCGGTGCGGCGGAATCCCTTCGGGCGAGTCAGAACGATGAGGAACTTCTTGAAACCATCTGCTTCGGCGGCATTAATGGGAATGCCACCTGATGATCCCAGTGCACCGTCGACGAACGGAACGCCATCAATATAGGGCATACGCATGACACCCGGAATCGTCGAACTGGCGCGAGTGTACTTCATCAGCGTAGGTAGATCTGGGATATCGTCTGGCCCCCAGTTGATGGTCTCGCCCGTATCCGCTCGGACAGCAGAAATCCGGTAGGGAGTTGGATTGTTCTTAAAAGTCTCGTAATCCAGGGGCATGGCGCCGTCGGGAAGTCCCGCGTCTTCGTAGATGTACTCGGCATCGAAGTAGCCGCGTCCGCGCAACATTGGGCGCCAGCCACTGCTGTCCGGCTGCGCGATGAAGTCAGTGAAGCTATTTATAGAGCGCTGGATATCCCGGGAAAGGTAATTGACCACGTGAGAGGCGCCGGCGCTTACGCCACCGACCCAGCCGACATCGATGCCCTCGCGAAGTAACCGTTCGACGAAAGGTGCCGTGTAACTATTGCGAGTCCCTCCACCCTCGAAGACTAATGCTACATCGCTGACCTGCATTTACATCCCTCCGGTTGTTCTCGCGCTGCTGCTTTTCGGGCGTTACGATCGTTCAAGACTACCCGAACGTCACCATATTGGATTTCGGTTAGCGTAGTTTACGGCGCATCCTGGAGGATGACCGGCAGCAGCCCCTCGCCCATATCTGGGTTAGGCAGTACGCCCTCCGGGTCGTAGAACAAGATCTCCTTGCCCTCGTGGCTCAGACGTCGCATCGCTTCCAGAATCAACGTGCGTCCCACCGGGTTGACAACGCCAACGCGGCTGACGTCGAAGACAACTTCGCTTTCCGACGGTGTGGAAGTCGCCAACCTGTTGAGAATGATCTCGGCCGCAGTGAAGTTGACTGGGCCCTGAATCTCGATGATCGAGCGGCCATTGCTGACGCGTGTACCGCGCAGCGCACGCGAACCAATCGCATCGGCATCCATGAGATGAAGACCCAAATCTTCGGAGAGCTTCCGGAAGATGGCAATGCTGCGGACGCTGTTGCCGTGGTCGTTCAATCGCGGCGAAAAGGCTGCGAGACCCGCCTGTCCAGGCAGCGCTCCCAGCAAGCCGCCGGCGACACCGCTCTTGGCGGGAATCCCGACCTCGGTAAACCATTCACCGGCCTCGTCATACATGCCGGCAATAGCCATCACGGACAAGACTCTGCGAACAACCGAGCGGCCGAGCACAGTCTGATTGGTGACCGGGTTAACGCCACCGTTGGCCAACACTGCGGTCATCATGGCGACATCGCGAGTGTTGACCAGCACGGAGCACTGTGCGGTGTAGCCGCGGACAGCATCGTGGGGCGTGGTTTCGATGAAACCGTAAGCTGCCAGCATATGTGCGATGGACATGTTTCGATGGGCAGTGTCCATTTCGCTTTCATAGGCATCGTAGTCAACGCGGAGCTTACGGCCAGCCAAAGTCGAGAGAAGCTCCACCATGTGCTTGGTGCGAGTCTTCCAGTTGGCACCTGGCTGGCATATGAACTGGTTGATGGCCAGTGCGCCGACATTAATCATCGGATTCTTTGGTCGGTGCGTGCCCTGCTCCAGCGACAGCTCGTTGAATGCCTCACCGGAAGGTTCGGTGCCCACAATGCTGTCGATTTTGTCTGTGCCGTGCTCGGTGATGGCTGCGGCATAAGCGAAGGGCTTGGACATCGATTGAATGGTGAATTCAGCATCGGTGTCGCCAGCGGTATAGGTGCGCCCTGACACGGTGGTCATAGCAAGGGCCAGGCGGTCGGGATTAGCTTGGGCAAGGGTGGGAATATAGTCCGCTACCTCGCCAGACTCATCGGGGCGGACGGATTCGACGATTTCGGACAGATAATCTTTGATCGGCGTTTTCATCAGATTTTGCTAAGCATCTTTCCTGGGCTGAAAAATCCCGGTTGAGTCAATGGAGTCCCGTTCGAACCTACACCAGGCGAGGTCAGCCACTGATGCTCACCTCTGCGCACTCTCACCGTGCGTGCGGGAAAAATCGGCATATCCTGGGGTGTGTGAAATTCCTCAACAATCAGTCCGCGCCCTACGAGTTGACCTACAGCGATGTCTTCATGGTGCCGTCAAAGTCATCCGTCGGCTCTCGCATGGGTGTCGATTTGGCCACCAATGATGGCACCGGCACAACCATTCCGATTGTCGTCTCCAATATGACGGCCATCTCCGGTCGCCGGATGGCCGAAACCACCGCTCGCCGAGGCGGAATTGCCATCCTGCCGCAGGACGTCCCAGCTGACATTGCTGCTGAGACCATCCGCAAGGTCAAGTCCGCTGGGCTGGTTTTTGACACTCCGATCGTCGTCAAGCCTCACCACACCGCGGGGTATGCGCGCCATCTTCTGCCGAAGCGCGCGCACGGTGCGGCAGTGGTGGTGGAAGACAACAAACCGGTTGGTCTGATTACCGGCCGTGACCTGGCGGGCGTTGACAACTTTGCGCAGGTGGGGACGCTCATGTCCACTTCGCTATTTACGCTTCCGGCCGATATTGAGCCCCGTGACGCTTTCGACCAGCTCACTGCTTCCGGGCGCAAACTCGCTCCGGTGGTGGACGCCGATGGCGCGCTGGTGGGTATTCTCACGCGTAAGGGCGCGCTGCGTGCGACGCTTTACAAGCCGGCTGTCGACGCGGAGGGTAAGCTGCGCGTCGGTGCGGCGCTCGGCATCAACGGTGATGTTGAAGGGCGCGCGAAGACACTGCTCGACGCAGGTGCCGACGTGCTCGTTGTCGATACCGCCCACGGTCATCAGGAATCGATGCTCCATGCTTTACGACGAGTCCGCGCGCTCAACCCACCTGTGCCAATTGCCGCTGGCAATGTCGTGACCGCTGATGGTGTTCGCGACCTAGCGGAGGCGGGAGCCGACATTATTAAGGTAGGTGTCGGCCCGGGTGCGATGTGCACAACCCGAATGCAGACCGGTGTTGGGCGTCCACAGTTCTCCGCCGTGCTCGAATGCGCTGCAGCTGCCCGTGAATGCGGCGTGCATGTCTGGGCTGATGGTGGAGTGAAGGATCCTCGCGATGTTGCGCTTGCGTTGGCTGCGGGTGCGTCCAACGTGATGATTGGCTCGTGGTTTGCCGGTACTTTCGAGTCCCCAGGGGATGTCCAAAAGGACGTCGACGGGCGCATGTTCAAGGAGTCCTTTGGCATGGCTTCACACCGTGCGGTGGAGAGCCGAAATGCACAGGTAGAGGCCTTTGAGAAGGCCCGGCGCGAGATGTTCGAAGAGGGCATCTCGACTGCGAAAATCTACCTGGAGCCAGGCCGCGAAGGCGTGGAAGACCAGATTGATCGCATTATCTCGGGCGTACGTTCTTCGTTCACATACGCGGGTTCGGCCACCATCGAGCAGTTCGCTGAGCGGGCAGTGGTGGGAATTCAATCCGCTGCGGGCTTTGCGGAAGGAATGCCGAGGGCGACGCGGTAGCCGTCGTCAAGCCTCTCGGGGCTAAGCCGACTAGCGGTGCTGCGGGCCAATTGGTAGGTATGTAAAGACGTTGTTAGGACGTGTTTAGTACCACGTGCGAGATTGGGGAGGGGCTGGCGATTATGGGTCGGCAGGTAAGAGAAAATAGTGCTGTAACGGAGTCTGGATTGGTAGCAGGAAACGGTGCTAGAACAGGAAGCGGGAACGCATTTTTCGCTCGCGCCCGCGTTACTGATTCCGATTTGTGCCCGTGTGGTGGGGGACTCTACGGGCAGTGCTGTGGCCCGCTACACCGCGGTGAGCGGGAGGCGGTGACCGCAGCTGAGCTGATGGCCGCGAGGTACAGCGCTTACGCTGCCCACGAGGCGGACTACATCTGGCGGACGTGGCATCCGCGCTACCGCCCGGAAGTTATCAATGTCGATGACGGTGTGGAATGGGAAGGACTCACCATCATCAACGCTGTCGATGGTGGCGAGGATGACCGCGAAGGCACCGTGGAATTTGAAGCGGCTTTTCATGACCATGAAGGTGTCGGCACGATGCACGAGCGTTCCCGTTTTGTTCGGCGTGCGCGACGTTGGGTCTACGTCGACGGCGAGGTCACGTACTCCTAAGCGTCAGACTTGTTAGGCAGAGGCCTCCGCTGCATTTTCCTCGTCAGACTTGTTGTGCTTGCCGTGGCCGAATGGCAGCACGGCGACAATCGCCACAATGATTGCTCCCCAGATGGCGCCGAAAATCAGTGAGCCGGTGGTGTTGGCCAACCAGCCGAGGAAGCCACCGGTAAACAGCTGCTCAAGGTTGTGGACCAGCTGGTAGGGGAGGTGCCAGCCCAGCTCGTCGAGGCCGACCACCATGATGTGGCCACCGACCCACAGCATGGCAAACGTGCCGATAATACCGATTGTGTTCAAAACGATTGGCATGGCTTTGACCAGCGCCGCACCAAACTTGCTGATACCGGCTGACTTCTTGGACTGCAGGTGCAGGCCAATATCATCAATCTTGACCAAGAAGCCCACCACGCCGTAGACCGCAAGCGTGATGATGAGTGCGACCACAATAAGAATCAGCGCGCGATTGAGCAGTGGCTGATCAGCGACCTCATTGAGAGAAATCACCATGATTTCCGCAGAGAGAATCAAGTCTGTGAAAATTGCAGACTTCACCAGGGAATCTTCATTCTGTGGTGTGCGGTTGGTCGCCGCCTCCATCCGCTCCTGCTCAGTCTGATCGGGAGAGATTCGGTGCTTAATCTTCTCCCAGACCTTTTCCATGCCCTCAAAGCACAGGTAGGAGCCGCCGAGCATCAAAATCGGCGTCAGCGCCCAGGGCAGAAACTGACTTAGCAGCAATGCAATCGGCAGAATAATGACAATTTTATTGACCAAGGAGCCCTTGGCGATACGCCAAATAATCGGCAGCTCGCGTTTCGGCGAGACACCCTCGACGAATTTAGGCGTTACCGCAGCGTCGTCAACCACAACACCGGCGGCTTTAGCGCTAGCTTTGCCGGCCGCAGCCGCAATATCGTCTGTTGTTGCCGCTGCAGCACGTGCAATCGTGGCAACGTCGTCAAGCAGCGCGACAAGTCCGCCTGCCATAAAAACCTCCCGTATTGGAGGACGCGACCAGGAGCCGTCGTCGTATCAAAGAATTACCGGAGCAATTTTAACCGCTTTCCCGGATTGACTCTGTGTTGTCGCTAGGGCGTCGATATCCTGTCGATAGTTCACGTGCTCCTCTGAACGTGGGCACGTGGCAAGATATAGGCCATGAACGCTTCCTTCTCCGAAATCTACCGACAGGTCAATGCGGACAACTCGGACAACGCTGGCACCGGGGCAGACACCAGCAACGACGCCCACTCCGAGGAACAACAGCGCCCGGCGCGCCCCCGCATGGCACTGGTAGTCGTCGACGCTCAGAATGATTTTTCCGCGGGTGGCGCACTTGCCGTCGACGGTGCTGAGGCAGCGTACACCGCTACATATCTGCATGTTGCGGGCACGGCTAACAAGTACTCGGTTCTTGCGACCACCCGTGACAATCACATCGACCCGGGCACGCATTTCTCTGAAACCCCGGATTTCGTCGATACCTGGCCGAAACACTGTGTTGCAGGTACCCCGGGCGCAGAGATTCACCCCGGCATGCAGCGCGCCATCGCGTTTTTTGAGCAGCTCAACCCCGCTGCTGTGCGTATCGATGTCACAAAAGGGGAGTACGCCGCCGCCTACTCCGGTTTCGAGGGAACAACGGAGGCTGGCGTTTCGCTTGCCGACGCTCTCCGCGCCTCTGACATCGAAGAAATCGATGTGGTGGGAGTTGCGACTGACCACTGCGTCCGCGCCACAGTGCTCGATGGCCTCAAGGAGGGCTTTTCCGTTCGTGTTCTGAGCAATCAGGTCGCGGCGGTGGACCCGGAGCGCGGCAAGGCTGCACTAGCGGAATTGGCCGCGGCGGGCGCGACAGTGGTGTAGTGCTGCGACGTTGACCGTCAAACAATCCGCCTAGCCGCTTAGCTAGGCGCCTCGGCAGCCGCCTAGTTAAAAGTCACCATATCCAGGTCGACCTCGCGGAGGTGGCGGTGGTTGGACGCTGTTTCCACATAACGCCCTGCATGGGCGATGAAGCCCTCTGCTTCCTCGGCGGAGAGTTCACGACGCACCTTGGCGGGAACGCCTGCAGCCAGCGACCTGGGGTCGATAATCTGATCTTCCAACACCACGGCACCTGCAGCAATGAGGCTGCCAGCGCCGATACGGGAACGCGAAAGCAGGGTGGACTTCATGCCGATGAGGCAACCATTTTCAACCGTGGTGCCGTGGACCAAGGCCATGTGTCCGACGGTGACATCATCGCCGAGAATTGTGGGCACACCTCGGTCGACATGGACTGTGGAGTTGTCCTGAATATTGGTGCGCTGGCCGATGCGGATCGGTGCGACGTCTCCTCGGAGAACAGAACCGTAGAACACGGAGCTATCCGCACCGATTTCGACATCACCGATAATGACCGCGCCGGGCGCAATCCAGGCGCTGGAGTGAATGCGTGGGGTCTTATCTTGGTAGGTGAGAATGAGCGGAGTGTTCATCATACAAACCAATATAACTGTCACCTGAGGTCAGCGTAAGAAAAATTCTCAGCGAAACTCTATTCGTCGAAGGGTGCAATTCTGCTTGGACGCGCATACAGTGGGCGACATGATTTTTATCGTTGTGAATTACCAAGTTAAGCCGGAGTTTGCCGACGAATGGATGGACCACGTCGCTGAGTTCACCGCTGCCACCCGCGCAGAGGCTGGCAACAAGTGGTTTGAATGGTCTCGCAGCGTAGAAGACCCCAACCAGTACATCCTCGTCGAGGCGTTCGATGATGACGCTGGTGAAGCCCACGTCAATTCCGAGCACTTCGCCAAGGGCCTGGAGGCGATGAAGCCGCTGCTCGCTGAGACCCCGAAGATTGTCTCGCAGGTGCTGCCAGATAAGCAGGACTGGGATCGCATGGGCGAGCTGCAGGTCGACTAATGTCCTCAGACACCATTCGCGATAGCGCAGCCGCTTCCAGTAGCGACACCTATTCCCTGATTGGGCGTGGCCTGCGTATTGGCTCCGCTGTGCTGGCCTCTGCTCTCGTCGTTGGTCTCAGTGCTTGTGGGGATAGCGATGAGGCAGCCCTGGAGAGCAACCAGAATCAGTCAAGCCAGGAGCAGAGTGCTGTTGCCTCCACCGCCGCCATTCGGGATAACTTGGCTCAGCTGGCGGCAGATACTGCGGCGCTGAAGACAGCATCGCAGACGCTAATTGCGAAGGAAACGGTCTCGGAAGAGACCCGAAAGATTGCGCAGCAGGCGGAGCCAATCTTTGCTGAAGAGGAAGCACAGCTAGTCAAGACCCTCGGCGTCGATGTCGATCCGTCTGAGACCAAGCTCGACACCGCCACCATGACTCGCCTCGAAAACGAGGAGGGGCCGCACGCAGATATGGCTTATCTGACGTTGATGGAAGGCAGCCTGGATAAGGTGCTCGGCCAGTGGGAAGAACTGGAAAAGCATGGCGGAAACGACCTGCAAGAGTTGGCACGCTCTTCTCAGCAGCAGCTGGAAGATATTCAGCAGGTGCTGGAAAAACGTATGCAGTTCTAGCCGCTGCCCAGACCTCGTGGGGGAAATTCAAGTAAAAAGTCCTGCAAAGCGTGCCCGGGGAACCGGGGAAGTGAGTAGCGTGTAGATAAAGCCAGTGCGCTGTGATCGTCGTCAAGCGAATGCGCACTCGGATGAAGCACAATGCTGACTAATAACCCAGAGTAGAAGGTAGGAAAACACGCCAATGGCAAATAGTATCTCGCGAGTAGGTATCGTCGGCGCCGGTCAGATGGGCTCCGGAATTATTGAGGTCTGTGCGAAGGCCGGTAGCGATGTCAAGGTCTGGGAGGCCAAGGAGGAGTTCCTTGAGTCCGGTCGCGCCCGTATTGAAAAGTCGCTGGATAAGGCCGTTTCCCGTGGCAAGCTAGAGCAGTCTGCACGTGATGAGATTCTGGGGCGTATTAGCTTCACCACCAAGCTGGAAGACTTCGCTGACCGTGAGCTGGTCATCGAGGCCATCGTGGAGAACCCAGAAGTAAAGGCCAGCGTATTCTCGCAGCTCGATGAAATTGTTGAGTCAGAAGATGCCATCCTGGCTTCCAACACCTCCTCGCTGCCGATTCAGTCCATTGCTGCAGCTACCAAGCGCCCGGAGCGCGTCATGGGTCTGCACTTCTTCAACCCGGTTCCGGTTCTGCCTCTGGTAGAGCATGTCGTTACTCTGACGACCGGTGATGTTCAGTCGGAGCGTGCGTACGAGTACGCTTCCGAGGCGCTGGGCAAGACCGTCATTCGCGCTAAGGATCGCTCGGGCTTCATTGTTAACGCCCTGCTGGTTCCGTACATCCTCGGCGCTATTCGCATGCTGCAGGACGGCATTGCTACTGCAGAAGACATCGATGCCGGAATGGTCAATGGCTGTGCGCACCCGATGGGTCCGCTGACTCTGGCCGACATGGTTGGTCTGGACACCATCAAGTTCATTGCCGATGCCATGTTCGATGAGTACAAGGAGCCGACTTACGCGGCACCTCCGCTGCTCAAGCGCATGGTTGAGGCGGGTCACTTCGGTCGCAAGTCCGGCCGTGGCTTCTACGACTACTCCAAGTAGTCCACGCTTTTAGCCCCGTTTGGGGCGAGTATTGAATTCTTACCGGTTGACGGGCTTTTGTCCCGCCAACCGGTTTCTTTTATGCATTTATCAGTGAAAACCCGGAGTCTAAGGGGGAAAGTTCCCACGATTGGCCCTAGCATTTTGAAAACTTGTTTCTTTTCAACGCGCCGAAACCTCACAGTGCGCTTAACATAAGTGAAGATTTTGTCAGACCTTGGCTTATAGAGCACTTCACAACTGGTGCCTCCCACGCAGCAATCTGGAAAGGAATGCTTCAGTGTCTTCTTTGAAGCCGCACAAGCGCACTGCAACACGTACTCGCGTCGGCGCTGCTATCGCAGCAATGGCAGTTGTAATGGGGCTTACACCGGCAACGGCCGTGGCAGCTCCGGTCAACCCGTTGGCCGAGCTCGGCAACCGCCTGGACTCTGTTTCTGATCTTCCAGCTAATGTGGCCGCTCCAGAGGGAATCAAGCTCCCCGGCGGTGGTTTCGAGGTCCCGGATTCCATCTCGCTGCCGTCATCTTCCGGTGAAAACACCGACCCGAATGCGCCGAAGCCAACCTCGTATCGCCCGGACCAGATTGCACGCGCGTACCCGTCGGATGCCGCCACCGATAACTGGTTCTACTTCTACGTTGTGCATCCTTTCGTGGAGCTGGAGAAGAACCACCCAGAGGTTATGGACCAGAACCTCGAAACGGTCGTCCGCATTAACAACGCTGCCAAGAATGACCCGCAGGCACAGGAACTCGCTCTTGATGACGACTACCTGGACCCACTGGCCAATATTTCCACTGCTTTCGGTGCAAACCTGGGCCAGCACTTCCGTGATGCCTACGACGAGGATCGCCTGCCGAAGGTAAAGGCCCTGCTGTCCGGCAACCTTGCTCGCGGCGGCGGTCTGGTCAGCTCGACCTTCTTCGAGAAGTACGTCTACGGCTACGATCGCCCATTTGTGGTGGCGCCGGAGCGCATCGAGCGCTACTACCGCGAAGGTCAGGACGACCCGTACTCGACCACCCCGTCCTACCCGTCGGGCCACACCAACAAGGCTGCATGGACTTCAACCATGCTGGCTATGATGCTGCCGGAGGTTGCACCGCAGATTCAGGCGCGTGCGTCCGAGGCTGGTCATTCTCGCCTTGTCATGGGCGTCCACTACCCGCTGGACGTCATGGGCGGCCGCATGATGGGCAACCAAGCCGCAGCTGACCGTTGGGCAGACCCAGAGTTCCGCCCACTCATCGAAGAAGCCATGGATGAGCTGCGTACGGAGCTCGAGTACCGCTGTGGCGACACCATCGCCAACTGCGTTGCCAAGGACACTCCGTACATGAGCACCGCAGCTGCCGTTCAGCAGTACACCGAACGCATGACCTACGACTTCAAGCAGGTTGGCCCGGCTAACGAGCCAGTTGTTGTACCGAAGCGTTACGCAGGTTTGCTGGAGACCCGCTTCCCGCAGCTGACTGAGGAACAGCGCAGCTCCATCCTCGCTCAGACTGCAATCCCATCCGGTTACCCGCTCGACCGCACTGACGGTGAGGGCCAGCACGTTCGCATGAACCTGGCTCGCGCTCTGGCCGCCAACGTTGTTGTCAACGCCGATGGCAGCGTCACTGTCACCAACTAAAACGTCAACTACAAGCGCAGGGCCGCGTCAAGACGGTCCAGGGCCTCCCCGAGGATTTCCGGGGAGGTCGCAAAGTTAAGCCGCACATGCCCAACCCCGCCTTCGCCGAATGCGAAGCCGGGGTTGAGTGCTATTTTGGCGTTTTCAACCAGCCACGCAGCTGGGTCCTCACTGTCAACACCAGACACGTCACCCAAGTCCAACCACGCCAAAAATGATGCTTGCGGTGGGGTAAAGCGAGCCTGTGGCGCAATAGTGGACAAACGTGTTCGCAGAGTCTCACGGTTGGTGCGCAGGACATCGACAAAATTGTCCAGCCAGGGCACGCCATCGCGGTAGGCGGCGGTGGCCGCGGCGACACCAAGAATAGAAGCGCCTTCGCGAACAATGAAGGGCAGCTCCAGCCAGGTTTTGGCATCTTCGTCGTTAAAGATGATTTGCGCACACTTGAGGCCGGCGGTATTCCAGCCCTTCGAGGTAGCAGTCACCGTGATAGTCACGGCCGCCGCAGTATCCGACACCGACGCGGTTGGAGTGTGAGTGCCATCTAGAACAACTGGGCCGTGAATCTCGTCTGAGATAACGCGCGCACCAAAGCGAGCGGCTAAATCGGTAATCTCACGCAGTTTTTCGGGGGAGTAGGTAAAGCCGAGAGGATTATTCGGGTTACACAAGATCAGGCAACCGGCACCGTCGGCGAAGGCGCGTTCGAGGGCGCCGAGATCCGGGCCGTCGGCAAGCGTGGGAATGCACACTGTCTCGCGTCCCAGCGCGGGACCTACCTGGAAAAACGGCATGTAGGCGGGAGTGGGGACGACAATTGCGGAATCGGGGCGGGTGAAGCGTTCAACCGCGAGTGTGACACCGCGGACGACGTCGGCGACTGCAAAGATATTGTCCGGGTTGGGACGCCAACCGTAGCGTTGTGCAGAGAAGTCCGCGGTTGCGGTCGTAAGCGCGGTGATGTCCTGCGAGAGGTATCCGAACTGTTCGCGCTGACACGCCTCGTCAATCGCGGCACTGACCGCAGGGCAGGTTGTGGCATCGGATTCGGCGACCCACAGTGGCAGCACGTCCGGTGAATATGCGGTCCATTTGACTGTCCTGCGGGAGCGGAGTTCATCGAGGGAGGGGAAAGTGACAGCGTTATTTACACTCATAGTTTCCGTGTATACAGAAAAAGCGGGAAGTCCGAAGACCCCCGCTTTATCCAGTAGCTACGGCCGCATCAGAAGCAGCCGCGGCAATGGCCAGCGCTAGGCCAGCCCCAGTGCCTCCTGAGCAGCTGGCAGGGCAGCTTCGCGATCAGCTTTGACCAGCCCCAGACGTGTGCGGCGATCGAGAATATCGTCGACGCTGAGAGCTCCCTCGTGCGTCACATGCCAGGCGAACTCGGCGCGGGTGACATCGAGACCTTCCGCTACCGGGTCGAGCGGTCGGTCGAGCGGACAGGATTCGACGACCTCGAAGGATTCGGCACCGTAGCGGTTAAACAGCGGCATCGGGATACGGCCGGCAGCGGCAGCGGTGCGAGCGCGGTCGAGCTCCTCTGGCTCGGAGCCCAGCACAGGGATGGTGCGGGTGGAGCACGGAGCAAGCGAAACACCGAGCTTTTCCGCAACCTTGTCCACGGTTTGCTCCGCCATTAGACGGTACTCGGTGAGCTTGCCCCCAGTAATGGAAATCAGGCCGTTCGGGGCCTCCAATAAGGCGTGCTCGCGGGAGAGGTCAGCGGTGTGTGCCTCGCCGGCGTCGATGAGCGGACGCAGGCCGGCGAAAGCGCCGATGACATCGTCGCGAGTGAGCGGAACCTCGAGGGCCTGGTTGATGACATCGAGCAGAAAAACGATGTCATCCTCCGGTACTTCCGGCTCGTCCGGAATCGGGCCCGGTGCATCCTCGTCGGTCAGGCCAATGTAGACGCGGTTGTGCTCTGCGGGCAGGACAAAACAGAAACGGTTGGCGTGACCAGGAACCGGTACCGTCAGAGAGCCGGTAGGGTTGCCTAGCTTCGCGGCGTCAAGAACCAGATGTGTGCCGCGAGATGGGCGAATCTTGATGTTCGTCGCTAGGTTTGCGGCCCACACACCAGTGGCATTGACCACAGCGTGAGCCGGCAGCTCGAAGGAATCGCCAGTGAGCTCGTCGATTAGTGTGGCTCTCGTTCCAGAGGCGTTCTCGCAGCGCACCCGGGTCAGAATAGTTGCACCGTAGCTGGCGGCAGTTCGAGCGATAGCGGTGACCAAGCGTGCGTCGTCACGCAGCTGACCGTCGTAGTTGACGTAGCCGAATTTCACGTCGCGCTTACGGACGGTCGGCGAAAGCTGGCTGACTCGGCGGGAACTGACAGTGCGGGACAACGGCAGGGTAGTGGCGGAGGTACCAGCGATAATGCGTAGAAAGTCACCGGCCAAGAAGCCTAAACGCGGCAAAACCCGGGTCAACGGTGCGAATTTGTCCATCACCGGTACAACCTGTGGCAGGTTATGCACCAGGTGCGGAGCGGTGACGTCGAGCAGCGCACCACGTTCAATAGCTGAGCGGCGAGCGATACCGACATTGCCACTGGCAAGGTAGCGCAGTCCGCCGTGGGCGAGCTTCGATGACCAACGAGAGGTGCCGAAAGCGAGGTCCTTCGATTCGACGAGAACGGTTTTCAAACCCCTCGACGCCGCATCTAAAGCGATGCCGACACCAGTGATACCGGCGCCGATGACCAGCAGATCTGGGATGTCGCCCTTAGCGGTTTCTTCGCGTAGACGATTCAAGTCCGCTTGCCGACGAGCCTTGTTCAAAACCGCAGCTGAGCGATCGCGCTGAGGAGCGTGCGTGGCAGTCATAGTCTTTCTTCCTCGACTTTCCCGAAGACGGTAATAGTGATGAAACTATCTGGCGTAAGTGATGAAGTTGTGGAGTGTGTAGTGAGTGTGAACTATTTCGGGCGTACCCCATTGCAAGGCGCTTAGAAATAGACTAAGTTGTTCATTATCAACGGCCGGCACGGATATTGATTCAAGAGATCTTTCTTAGTTGCGAATCATTTCCCGGGATTACAAGGAAGGAGACACCTCGATGGCTATGCACCCAGCGTCCAACCGCTCTGAGTCCATGAACCGAGCTTTCGCTGCTATTGCACCATCGCTGCAGATGTGTTGCTGCTGTCTCCAGTCCGTGCCACCCCAGACAGGTCGTAACTAGAAAAGCGCGCTTAGGCATTTAAAACGCCACGCTGTTTGCGGTCGCACGGACGAAATCGCACCGATTGAGCCGACCATCCCACTATCCGGGCATCTTCGCTTGGGATCCCAGGAAGAAGCGACAGCGACAATGACCGCAGCACTTGAATCTTTTACCCTTGACGATTACGTTTCACTGTTTATTTATGACGGCCCAACGTCGCCGGAAATCTACGCCAGCGAACTGGTCAGTCTAGCTCGCTAGCCGAAGCCGGCGGCAACAGGGTTAAATCATGTTGCCGTCGTAACGCTCTTCCAAGGAGCGCGGACCGGTAGCCAACTTGCCCGGGTTGAGGATGCCAGCAGGGTCGAGTTCGTCCTTAATTGCACGCATGACCTTGGCGAACAACTCGGTGTTCTCCTCGTAGTACTGCGGGCTGTGATCCTGGCCAATGCCATGGTGGTGCGTGATGGTGCCGCCAAAGTTCATCATGGCCTCCGACGCCGCGGTCTTGATGTCCATCCACTGCTGGAGGATCTCGCCCTCGGTCTCGCGGAAGAAGTACGTGAAGTACAGCGAGCAGCCGGATTCGTACATGTGCGAGATGTGGCAGAAGACGTACACCGGGGTGCCGTGCTTCTCGCCAGCGGCTTCCATTGCGGAGGCGATTTCGCGGCGCAGTGTAGCGGCGTTATCCCAGGTGGTGGCGGTTTCCAGGGTGTCGACGCCGACGCGGCGAGTCATCATGACATCGCGCAGGTACGGCGAGGAGAAGCGGTGGTTAACCCAAGCCATGCCCGGGATGGAGCCCATGCGGACGCACTTCTTGGCCAGCAGGCGAGCGGCCAGGCGCTCACGGGTGACGCGGGCGCCGACCGGATCCGTCTGCGCAAAGCCAAAAATCACCATGCACGGGGTGTCGATGCCACGCAGCTTCAGGTACTTTGTGACCTTCTCGGACATGCTGGCGGAGCCCAGCTGAGTGAGGCCGAACAGCGTCTCCTTCTCGTCGGAGATGCGTGCTAGGTGCGGGATATTGCCGCTCTGCTCCAGTTTGCGCAGCTCCTCGGCGGCTTCCTCAAAGGAGTTGAAGAAGTAGGTGTCGAAGAGCATCTCCTTTTGTGGACGCTGATTCAGGGCAATCGTCACATGCGTGATGATGCCCAGGGTGCCTTCCGAGCCCAGGAAAAGCTCACGCGGGTTCGGGCCGGATGCCGACGACGGCATGTCGCGGAATTCCATGGTGCCGGCTGGCGTGACGACGCGCATGCCAATCACGTTGCGGTCGATACGACCGTAACCAGAGGATTCTTGGCCTGCCGAGCGGCAGGAAACCCAACCGCCGACAGTGGAGTACTCGAAGGACTGCGGGAAGTGACCAGCGGTGAAGCCGGCCTTGGACAGCTCCTTTTCCAGGTCGGGGCCGAAAACGCCGGTCTGGGCGGTGACAGTGCCAGCGACCTTGTCGATGTCGATGATCTTGTTAAAGGTGGTCATGGACACCGCGATGGCCTTACCCATGCCTCCGTCGATAGCTTCCACGCCGCCGACGACCGAGGTACCACCACCGAAGGGGACGACTGCAATCTTGCGCTCAGCGCATACCTTGAACAGGTCCTCGATGTGCTTTTCAGTTGTCGGTAGTACAACAGCATCTGGGGCGACATCGAGCTTGGCTGCGCGAAGGCGAACCAGGTCGGGGTAGGAGCGTCCGACCGCGTGCTTGACTCGGGTGTCGTGGTCGGTGGCGACGGCATCCGCGCCGACAACAGCGCCCAGGGCTTCGATATCCTCGGCGCTGAGGCGACTATCGGGAATGGTGACGTCGGCGATGTTGCGCGGCGGGTTGTTTGCGTCCAACGACATACCGATTTCGCGCTGCAGTAGCTTCTCGCTGGCCGTGGTGATTGGCTTGTCGTTGCCGTCAACACCCCAGCCCCACCAGCGCATGCGGTACGGAATCGTGAGCTTGTTAGACATCCTGAGCTTCTCCTTGGGCATCGGTGCTGCGAGTCTGAACTGCGGAATTATATGTAACTTGCGCGGAAGCACATCTTTACATCTTTTATTATAGCGGTATTACGTTACGTTTTCTCAAAAAATGTCAATCAATCTTGGTAAGCTTTAGTTAGATGCATTAACGCACTCCCATAAAGGCCAGTATTGACCGGTCAAAAGCCCACGTAAAAGTAGGTATTTCTTCGATGAACGCTAACGACAAGGATCTCAACTACCCGCTGGGAACAACTGAGATTCGTACCCTTGCTCTGGTCACTAACCCCCACGCGGGTCATGGCGCCTCGCAGATTGCGTCCGCCCGGGCGAGCCGGGTGTTCGCGGATCGCGGCATCGATGTCATCGCTCTCCAAGGTGCTAACCCCGACGACGCCCGCAAGCTCATTCGTGAGGTCATCGCTGACGGCCGAATTGATGCCCTGGCAGTCTGTGGTGGCGACGGCATGATTAACCTCGCACTGCAGGAGCAGGCACAGACCGGCATCCCCCTCGGTATTATCCCGGCCGGCACAGGAAACGACCACGGCCGCGAATACAATTTGCCGCGTGGCAATGCTCGCGATGCCGCTCACGTTATCGCCGATGGCTTCTGGACGACCACTGACCTCGGCCGCATCACCAATGAGGCAGGGGAGCAGCGCTGGTTCGGCACTATCATGTGTGCCGGCTTCGACTCGATTGTCTCCGACCGCGTCAATCAGATGACCTGGCCGCATGGCCGCAACCGCTACAACCTGGCTATCGTCCGCGAGTTCTTGGCTTTCCACTCGCTGCCATTCCGCATCACGCTCGATGACGATCGGCTTCTCGAAGATCCAATCACGCTGGCCGCCTTCGGCAACACCCGTTCTTATGGCGGTGGGATGAAGATTTGCCCGTCCGCAGACCACTCCGACGGACTGATGGATATCACTGTCATCGGCAAGGCCGGGCGCATCAAGGCCGCCCTGGCCTTCAAGTCCGTGTTCGACGGCACCGTTGAAAAAATCGGGGAGGTCAGCACCTACCGCGCCAAGAAGGCTTACGTGGAATACATCGGCCCGCCACGCCAGATGAATGCCTACGCTGACGGCGACCTCATGTTCCCGATGCCGGTTACCGTCGAAATTGTTCCGGGCGCTGGCCGCTACATCGTTCCCCGGCCGTAAAAGGGCGCAGGGGGTCCGTCGTCAAGCGTTTCCTGCATGCTTGACGACGGCGCGTTACCCCTTGATGCCGTATTTCTTCAGGCGCAGACGATCCGCCGCCGAGGCCGAAGCCGTCAGACGTAGCAGCTCGGCGTAGATACCGTCAGTCTGCGCCAATTCTGCGGGTGCGCCGACCTCGTCGACGTGACCGTCACGCAGCGTCACGATGGTGTCCACATCGGAAATTGTGGACAGGCGGTGGGCGATGATAACCGTTGTGCGTCCCTCCATCAGCTTGTCCAAGCCTCGCTGAACTTCGCGTTCTGCCTTGGTGTCCAGCGCCGAAGTGGCCTCGTCCAGGATGAGTAGGGGAGCATCCTTCAAAATTGCGCGCGCGATGGCGATGCGCTGCTTCTGGCCACCCGAGAGCTTCAGACCTCGCTCGCCGATAGTGGTGTCGTAGCCGTCGGCGAAGCTGCGGATGAAGTCGTCGGCGTTGGCCTTCTTCGCGGCGGCAATGATTTCTTCGTCGGTGGCGTTGGGGTTGCCGTAGGCGATGTTCTCCCGAATCGTGCCGGAGAACAGTGACGAGTCCTGGAACACGACGGCAGAGCCAGCACGCAGAGTGGAACCGGAAACCTCGGAGACATCCGAACCCAGCACGCTCAAGCGGCCTGCGGTCGGGGCGTAGAAGCCGAGCAGCAAGTTGACGATGGTGGACTTGCCGCCACCCGACTCGCCGACCAGGGCGATTTTCTGGCCCGAGTACGCCTGGAAGCTGACATTGGAGAGCACCGTCTTGTCCTCTACGTAGGCAAAATCCACTGCGTCGAAGTCGACAATGGGAGCGCCATTTGCCTCCTGTTCGGCTGCGCGTTCCAGGGAGGAACGGTGGGCACTGTCGACGGACTCTGCGTCTGCGGTGGAACCAACGGACGCGGAGTCGAAGTCGCCGTTATTCGCGGTCGCTGCACTGAGCAGCTCCGGCTGCGTGCGGGTCTCTGGAGTAAGCTCCATGACCTTGAAGTAATCGCGCGAACCGGCGACTGCGCGTTGGGCAGCGTCGACCAGGAAGCTCATCATGGTCACTGGTTGGCGCGCCATGTTAATCAGCTGAATGAGCATGACCATGGTGCCGATGGAGAATTCTCCCGACAGCGTACGCAGGAAAAGCAGCAGGTAAATGCCTGCGAAGATGATGTTCAAAATACCCCCGCGAAGGGCATCCATGCGGTGCCACCACGTTGACTGATCGCGGGTCAGGGAGATGGTGCGGCGGAAGCGGGAACCAAAGAAAGCGATTTCGCGCAGCTCTGCAGTGAAGGAGCGGACAACCTTGACTTGGCCGATGACCTCGGCAAAACGGCCACCGGCGATATCGATTTGTTCGTTCTTTTTCGCTTCAATCTTCTGCCAGCGCTTCGAGGTCAACGCGGTCAGCAGGGTGTAGACCGGGAAAACGATAATCAACAGCATCGCCAGTGGCCAGTAGTGCCAGGCGGTGATGCCCAGTACCGCGCCGACGGTCAACAGCATTGGGAAGAAGTTGTTGGAAAACGCCTGGAGGAACTGCGTGATATTGGTAATCGAGCGTTCCAGGCGGGAGATAATTGTGCCGGTGACCTGACTGTCGAAATAGCGTTGCGGCAGCGACAGCAGCTTTGCATAGTAGCGGGTCGACAGAATCTCGCGCATGCGCGCAGTCATCACATCGCCCAGGTAACCACCGATGTTATGCACGATGGTTTGCGTCAGATCTGCGATTAGCAGCCCGATGACCAGCCAGATTACCGTGCGAGTGGTATCGGACATCGCCGCCTGGCTCAAGCCTTCATCGCTGGACACCGCGCCGACGATGGCGTCGGTGGCATCGCGGATGAGGAAGGGGCTAATCAACGACGCGGCGGCGGTGGCCAGCGAACAGATGATGACCCCGATATAGAAAGGCCAGAGCACTCGTGTAGTGGACAGGATTCTGCTGAGCAGACGCACGAAAGACCTCTATCTTGCGGGAGGATCACTCCCGCGATGAAATTACTGCGACAAAAGCCCTATCCTAACAGCGAGCGCACAGCACCAAGCGGCAGCGGCAGCCAGTTGGGGCGGTTCTGCGCTTCGTAAAGGCACTCGTAGATGGCCTTATCCAGTACAAAGGCCTCCAGTAGCGCCGGGTCACTGGCATCGCCATAGCCCTCCAAGAACGCATCGATATTGCGGCGAGCCCACTGCTCAACACGCTCGGTAGCTGCCTCGGTGTCTTCACGTCCGGTCAGCAGCGGGTAATGAGCGGCGTAATCGAAGGAGCGAATCATGCCGGCGATATCGCGTAGGCGGTGATCCGGCAGACGGCGCTCCTCCCACGGGCGCGACGGCTCGCCCTCGAAGTCAATCAAGCGCCAAGAGCTCGGCGTGCGCAATACCTGCCCCAAGTGCAGATCACCGTGGATTCGCTGGACGACGGCACCACCTTCCGGAACCGCAGCCTCCGCGCGATCGAAGATAGCCTGCGCTTTATCTTTGACCTCAGCAATTTGTGGCACCACACCAGCGACGAAGTCCAGGCGAGCTCGCAGTGGGGCTACCAGCTCCGCACCGGTCAGACGCTTCTTTACCGCGACAGCGGCAGCGAGGCTGCTGTGTACCGAGGCCACTGCTTCGCCGAGCGCACGCGCTTCGGATGTAAAGTCGGTGCCCAAATCTTCCAGCGGGGTCTGACTGTCGCGGATGGCATCGCGGACTGCGCCAAGAGCCAGCTCCCAGCCATCCACCGAGTTCGGTGCGAATTCCTGCAGCATGGCGGTGGTGTAGGTGTCTTCGCCAATGGTGGTCTCCACCCAGGAGTAAAGCTCGGGGACGAACTTGCAATCCGCCTGGGCCAGTGCGGCCAGCAGCTCCACATCGGCATTAGTACCGGGGTAGAGGCGACGGAAGAACTTGCACATCACGCGGTCGTCGAAAATGACCGAGGTGTTCGACTGCTCGACTCCCATGGGGCGGCCGGATTCCGGTCGGGGCTGCTCAGAGCCCGGCACACGCCGCAGTTCCATGCGGCCGAGCTTGCCTTCGTCGGAAAGCTTCTGGCCGAGTGCCGTGATGGCATCCGAATCGATCAGAGCGTCGTAGCCGACGATGCCCTCGGCGCGAACCAGTAGGGACTGCTCGTGGCCCTCGGGGACGTCCTGCGCCCAAGCGATGGGCAGCTGATAGGTCGGTGCGGAATGGGCGGTGTGCACTCTCACCAATGCGATATCGACATCGGGACTGTTGGGATTGTCGCGCAGTACGGGGTCAAGCGCGAGGATCTCGACGTGGTCGATGTCTGAGACCTTGTCAGCGAAAAAGCGCATCCTGACCAGTGTGTCTGCCAGCTCTTCGGCAATGAAATCGGCGGTGGGAATAGTCATTTCAGTTCATTCGCCTTTCGGGACTTAAAAGATCACTCTCTATTATCGGCGTTTGTGACGGCATCGGCATTGGCATCGGTGGCGGTGCCGGAGTGCTCGCGTGATGACGTCACCGGCGCGTCCGATATCGCCTGTGCAACCGGGATTGTCGGCGCGGACATTGAGACGCTCGATTCGGCGTTTGTCTCTGGCGGAAGCTGGATTTCGAACCAGTAGAAACCGTGGCCAGGAAGCGTGATCTGGTAGGAATCGGAGCCAATTGTGGGGAAGGGTACCGAACCCGTGAGCTCTACCGGTGTGGCACCGGCGAACTCGGACAGATCTAGTGAGACGGCCGCGGGATAGGAGGACAGGTTGTTGACGCACAGCAGTACTTCGTCGCCGAATGTGCGCAAATAAGTCAGAACAGAGGCCGTGTCGCTGTTTAACTCGCGGAAATCACCGAGGCCAAAAGCCTCATAGCGTTTGCGGACCTGAATTAGTCGACGCACCCAATTCAACAGCGAATTGGAGTAGCTCGCCTGGTTTTCGACATTGACCGCCTGGTAGCCGTAGGTCGCATCCTGAATAGTGGGCAGGTAGAGCCGACCCGGGTCAGCCTTGGAGAACCCGGCATTGCGGTCGGGCGACCACTGCATGGGGGTGCGCACGCCATCGCGGTCGCCGAGCCATATGTTGTCGCCCATACCAATTTCGTCCCCGTAGTAGAGCACCGGCGAACCCGGTAGGGACAACAACAGGGCGTTGAAAAGCTCGAGTTGGGTGCGGTCATTTTGCAGCAGTGGCGCTAGACGACGGCGAATGCCGATGTTGGCCTTCATCCGCGGATCGTGCGCATACTCGGCGTACATGTAGTCGCGCTCGGCATCGGTGACCATTTCCAGCGTCAGCTCATCGTGGTTGCGCAGGAAAATGCCCCACTGAGCCGAAGACGGAATCTCTGGCGTGGACTCCAGGATCTCCGAGATGGGGAAGCGGGACTGCTTGCGCACCGCCATGAAAATGCGTGGCATGAGTGGGAAGTGGAAAGCCATGTGGCATTCGTCGCCACCGACCTCCGGGGCGCCGAAGTATTCCACCACATCGGAGGGCCACTGGTTGGCCTCCGCCAGCAGGACGCGACCCGGGTATTCCTCATCCATGACCTTGCGGCAGCGCTTCAGAAAAGCGTGGGTCTCGGGCAGATTCTCGCAGTTAGTACCTTCGCGTTCGAAGAGGTAGGGAACAGCGTCGAGGCGGAAGCCATCGATGCCGAGATCGGACCAGAAGCGCAGCACATCGAGCATCGCTTCCTGCACCGCCGGATTGTCATAGTTCAAATCCGGCTGGTGGGAGAAGAAACGGTGCCAGTAGTACTGGCCACGCACCGGGTCATAGGTCCAGTTGGAATCCTCGGTATCGACAAAGATAATGCGTGCGCCCGAGTAAGTGTCCGGGTCATCAGTCCAGACATAAAAGTCGCCGTAGGGGCCATCCGGATCAGTGCGCGACTGCTGAAACCACTCATGGGTATCGGAGGTGTGGTTCATCACCAGGTCAGTAATAACGCGGATACCGCGCGCATGGGCCTCGTCGAGAAGCACCTTAAAATCCTCGACCGTGCCAAACTCGTCGAGCACGGCGCGGAAGTCGCGGATATCGTAACCGCCGTCGCGCAGCGGGGAGTCGTAGAAAGGCGGCAGCCAGAGGCAGTCAACGCCCAGCCATTGCAGATAATCGAGCTTCTCCGTCAGCCCTTTGAGGTCGCCGGAGCCGTTGTTGTCGGAGTCGAAGAAGGCCCGGACGAGCACCTCATAGAACACCGCGCTGCGGTACCACTCGTAATCTTCCTTGGCGATAGTCATGCATCCCAGCGTAATGACTATGCCACTAGCCTGCAGAGAGAGTTTTCCTGCGAGATCCCACAAGACCGCGCGAGACGGCCGTCCTGGGAGACCTCATTAAATAGCATTCTAAACAGCCTTGTGTTCTTGAATCAGCGCGGTGAGCTGGTACGCATCATCCAACTTCAACTCCGTTGCCACCGGAGTGACCGCTCCCGGCACCATGTCGATTCGCACGTTTGCCACTCCCGCCGCTTTCTTCAGCGGAGAAATAATCAGTGTATGTCCTTGAATACGCTGCCAGGGAACGATGAACCGCGTATGCCAGAACCGGCCCTTTGTCACTAAAAGACCCCGCCGCGTGGCCTGCACCTTTTGGAATTTCCAGTCAATTGGGCTGAGCCACCATGCCGTGCGTGGAGTCTGCCAGGAGCCCAACAGGTCATCCGCGGAGGACGGTCCCGCAATCTCAGTCATCAGGTAATCGACAATCGCGTCCGTCTCCGGTGCCGGTGCCACTGGCACCAGTGTGTTGTTCGACTGTGTGCTGTCCAGGCCATAGCCGGCCACCGAAACGTCCGCGCGGGACCATTTCCACGGACGCCACCAGAGAGGTTGCACCACTTTAAAGCCATGAATGCGATCAATCGGAATGGTTTGGGCGCGCGTCGACAACAGTCCGGCGGTAATCGCCAGACGCCTGCTTTCCGACGACACCTTCAGCGTGAAATCCCACGACTGATTTAGTACTCCGAAAAGGCCGAGCGCGAAACTGCCAATCACAATCAGAGTAGTGATGGTTACTCCGCTGAGGATTTCCACGATGAAGTCGGTGAACAGCGCAGAGACAACGGCGAGGAGGATGAGAGCTATGCCGACGAAAAGACCGGGTCCAATGGCCACGGATGCAATCAGCCGTCCGACATCGACCGGGCCAAAGATGGTCTTTGTGGCGGACATGCGGGAGGACATGTGGGCGCTGGAGTCTAGGGGCGCGGAAGGGGTGTCACCGTCGTAAAGCGAATGTGCCAGTTCGGTGTCCAACTTTTCTACCTCACCCAACACGTCGGCGCGGAACTGTTCGCACTGCGGGGGAGTGAGGTATTTGATTGTGAAGTGCGAATCGGAGCCGCCGGCTGTTTCAATGACAATTTCGGCGAGCCCGAAAATACGCGCCAACAATGGTTGGTTGATATCCACCGCCTGCACGCGGTCGAGCCGTGCCGCGCGTCGAGAACGCAGTAGCCATCCGGAGCCGTAGCGAACCTCATCGTCGGTGAGTTCGTAGAACGTATACCGCCAGGATAGCCATGAGAAAAATGCAATCAGACCAATAATTATGGCGACCGCACCGGTACCGACAAGGAGACCGAGCCATGCCCAGTCGTAGAGCTGAGTCACGACAGCAACGGCCAACTGCCACTGATTCGCGACTGCGAATGCAGTCACCGCAGCGATTGTGGCAAAGCTTTTGAGCAGCGGAGATAGGGGATGAACTCTATGCCTCATTTAGAGACCCGCCATCCGGTCGTGGGCGCGCTGAGATAGACGAGCGCGCAGGGCGAGCGCTTCTTCACGTGGCAAACCGTGGACGGCTGCATCCGAGCTCGCCGATGCTGTGTTGAGCTTCAGCGTTGCCAGTCCGAATAGTCGAAGGAGAGGTCCTTCATCGATGTCGATGAACTGGATTCGTCCGTAAGGGACAACAGTGACCGAGCGCCACCAGCGTCCGGACGCAACAATGAAGTCGTTGTCCTCTTCGAGGTATCGGTGGGCACGAACTCGGCGGCCGATGAGCCAGTAGATATATGCGAAGTAGAGCACGCAGGCGAGGACGCCCAACCACATCCACGGAGTCCACATCACAGCGGCGACGACGGCTGCAATCGTGATAACTAGCAGGGGAGCGGCATGCGCGACTCGCTTTACCTTAGCCAGCGCGGGGTCGACCGGCTGCAGCGCGGAATTCTCGGGGACTAATAAATTAAGCGGCTCCATAGTTAACAGTTAAACACAGAGGGTAAAGCTTGCGTCTGGCCTGGTGCTTCGGTAAGAACGGTGGCTATGGATCGCAGGAAACTCATAGCAGTACTCATCACGCTGATCACCATTTTGGTCTGCGTAGAGATTTATCGGTACATGCAGACTCTGCCAGCTTAAGTCGCTGGGCTCAGTTGTTGAGCGCAACAGCACAGCGCTAACCAGCGCAAGCCTCACCCGCCTTATGCCTTATGCGCCAAAGAGCTGGCGCGGAGCCGCCCACGCATCGATGGCAATGTCCTCGACTGCCTGGGCGTTAGCGCCAGCAAAGGTGGTCACCTTGCGGTCGTCGTTGTAGCGGGGCATGTGTGAGGTGCCTTCGCGGATGAACTCGACCGCCACTTGGTGGAATGGATGGTTGGGCTCTTTCATACCGAAGAAGCGTGCAATGTCGATGCAGTGCGGAGCGCCACTGGTGCGGCCAGCAGGTGCATAGCCCAACCCCTCTCCCGGTTCGAACTGTGCCGCCCACACATCCAGCTCAGCCGCCACGGACCGTTCGGCGACTTTAACAGCGTATGAGCGAATCGCTGAGTCAGAAATGACATTCCCCATCGGGCGCTCGGCATAGGCGGTGGCCGGAAATTCGCCGTGGCCGCGATGCCCCTTGGCGTAGCGCCGAGCCATCCACTCCCGCATGGGCAACTTGTCCATCGCCACAACCGGCGGTTCTGAGAAGAACTCTTCGCTGGTGGCGGTCACCATCGTTGGCAGTGTGGGAGCAAAGCTGTCAAAGCGAGGCCCAATTGCGGGATCCGAAGGCGAGGATGCCGACACCAATTTCTGGGCTCGAGCGACCCTGCGTTCGTCGGCACGCGAAAAGACGTCGGTGGACGGCGCACGTCCCACACCGATGCCCGCCAACGTGCGGCGGAGACGCGAGCCCGACAGCAGCGAGAAGGCCGGCGACATGGCGATGGTGCGCTGGATCTGGCCGCGAGTGCGTTCGTCGGCAGCGAGAGTGAGCGCCAGCGCCGCACCCGCCGATTGCCCCGAGATAGTGATGTTGTCGATATCGCCGCCGAAGGCAGGCGCGTTACGACGAGCCCACTGCAGCCCCAGATACAGGTCATCAATGGCCCGGTAGGTCTCTGTTTCACTGTCGCGCCAGAATCCCTCGAGGCCCTTGCGGTATCCAAGCGAAACGGTGACGATGCCCGCCTGTGCGAAGGCCGTCGCGTCCGTCCAGGGCTCGGAGGGATGCCCAAACTCGTAGCTACCACCATGGATCCACAGCAATACGGGATAGGAAGCGTCCGCGGGCTCAGCCGGTGCGGTGACGGCGAGAACTAATTCGCGCTCGGGTTCACAGCGCCGAGTGCCCGACTGTGGCCCGTCAGCCACCGGTGCCGACGCGGCAAACGGAGCAGCATCTGCGTAATCAATATTGAAAACTTGTATTGCGCCATCGTGAATACGGCCGGTTAGCCTCCCGCAGGGAGCGGAAATAGTCGTCTCTGTCATGGCGGAAAACGCCTCCTCGTCACGGTTGGTCCTGCCAGAACGGCGGGGAGCCTGTTTCAGACGGTAGGCGCACTCTGGTTTCTCGAGCACGCTACAGTTGAATTCACTATGACCAATGATGCACGAAATCCACTGTTGACACCGTCGGAATTGTTCTGCGAATTGCCAGATTTTGCGACAATCGATGACAGCCACGTCCGCGAGGCCTTTAGCGAAGCAATGCGCAGCCATGCGCGCGAGATCGACGCCATCGCCACGTCGTCGGAGGCGCCGACCTTTGTTAACACCATCGAGGCAATGGAAAAGGCGGGCCAGGATCTGGACCGCGTCGCTGCTTATTTCTTCAACGTTGCCGGGACGGACGCCACCGATGTCCGCATGGAAATTGAAGCCGAGATTGCCCCGCAGCTCACTGCACACCTGGATCAGATTCGCATGCGCAGTGACCTGTGGCAGCGCATCAATGCCATCGACAGCGTTGAGGACGCCGCCAATCCGGAAGAGGCGAAGCTGCTGCTGAAGAAAGTCCGCGAAGACTTCCAGCGCGCCGGTGCGGACCTCAGCGACGAGGACAAAGCCGAGCTCAGCCGCATCAATTCCCGTCTCTCTGAGCTGTCCACCGCCTTTGGCGAAAACCTGCTGAAGGACACCGTCGCGCGCGCCGTGGAGATCTACGACCGCGAGGAACTCGCCGGGCTTTCCGACGACGCCATTGCGTCCTTCGCCGCCTACGCGAAAAAGGCCGACACCGATGCGCCGTGGCTGATTCCGCTGGACCTACCGTCAACTCCGGCACAGCTGGCTGACCTGGATAATCCGGCTACTCGAGCCAAGCTCTACGAAGCCTCACTGGGGCGTGCGGGTGCTGCCTCCGGCAAGTTCGACAACTCCGACATTGTGCTGGAAATGGCGCGCCTGCGTGCCCGCCGTGCCAAGCTGCTCGGCTACGACACGCATGCGGATTACGTCATTGCCAAGGAGACGGCAACCACCGCAGAAGCTGCTCGGAAGCTCATTGCAGACCTGGCGCCAGCTGCCATTGCGAATGCTGAAGGCGAGTACAAGCGGGTCGCTGATCTGGCTGGCGATGAGACGGTCACGGGCGCTGACTGGCCATACTGGGAGCGCCGTCGTAAAGCGGAAGAATTCGCAGTCGACACGGAGGAACTCAAGAACTACTTCGAGCTCCACCGTGTTATCGAAGACGGCGTGTTCTACGCTGCCCGCAAGCTCTATGGCATCGAGGTAGTCAAGCGCGAGGACCTGCAGGGATACGCGCCGGGCACGACCGTGTGGGAGGTACGCCAGGGCGGAGGCGAGACCATCGGCCTGATTATTACGGACTACTTCTCGCGTCCGACCAAGCGCGGTGGTGCGTGGATGAGCTCGTTTAGGGACCAGTCCCGTCTGCTGGGGCGCCTGCCAGTCGTGGTCAACGTGATGAACATCGCCGAAACCGAACCGGGCACCCCGGTGCTACTGACGCTCGACGAGGTCACCACTGCTTTCCACGAGTTCGGGCACGCCCTCCACGGTCTGCTTTCCGACGTCACATACCCGACCTTCTCGGGCACTAACGTCCCGCGCGACTTCGTGGAATTCCCCTCCCAGATCAACGAGAACTGGGCACTTGAACCGTCCATTCTGGCCAATTACGCCGTCCACGTTCGTACCGGTGAGCCAATCCCGGCCGAGCTAGTCGAGTCGGTGAAGAAGGCCCGCACCGCTGGTGAGGGATTCGCCACCGTTGAGTACCTCGCCGCGTGCGCCATCGATCTGGCCTGGCACAGCCTCACCGAGGAGGAAGCAGCTCAGGTCACCGATGTTGACGCTTTCGAAGCGGAAGCACTCGCTGAACTCGGCCTCGACGTTCCCCACCTGGCTCCGCGTTACCGCTCCCGCTACTTCAACCACATCTTCGCCGGCGGTTACTCGGCGGGCTATTACTCCTACCTGTGGGCAGAGGTTCTCGACGCGGACGGTTTCGGTTGGTTCACCGACAACGGCGGTGCCACAATCAGCGGCGGCAGCCACTTCCGTGAAGAGATTCTCTCCCGTGGTGGCGCCATCGATTTTATGGCCGCCTACCGTGCTTTCCGAGGTCGCGACAAGGACATCCAGCCGCTCCTCGAACGCCGCGGGCTGTCGGGCACTGATGCCTAGCTTCACGCTTTACGACGAGCCCCGCGACCGCCGCCCACTGGTTATTCCGGTCACCGGCAGGGTAGGTTGGCACTCATGGCAGAAGCATTCGACAGAGTAGGGCAGTGGCTTATCCAATTGCCACTGCTTGCGCAGGTCAGCGTGCTATGCGTGGTTCTGCTGGTAGTCGGAGGGTTTGTTGCTTTCGTTCTCGTTGGCGCAATCGATGTTGTCAGCGGTCGCCTGTGGCAGAGGTCAGTGCGCTGGCGGGAGCGTTCGCAGGAGCGTCGAGGAGCGGGCAGCGAGAGCTAGTAGCCGATGAGGTAGTGGCCTGTAGATAGCTCACCGGGAGTCCCGATGAATTGAGCTGGGACAAGCCCCCTTTAAGTGTTGGGTCGCTATCGCTGCCCTAAGGTATGTCTTAAAGTATTAGGAAATTTGCCCAACAGGCTAGAGTTGGGTAGTTCGCAAATATTTCGCAGTAGGGAGCTGAGTTAGCATGCATCGGTCGAGGCACTCGAAGGTCCTACTTGCCCTAATCGTTTTACTTCTTCTCATCCTCATCGCTGGTGCAGTCACCGATTTCCAGTTTTAGGTTCGATTTTAGTGCCGGGCACATAACCTGAAAGATCGGTGAACAGCAAAAATGAGGGACTAAGCGTTCTCGAACCAATTAACGCTTAAATCCGGGGAAGCGAGGCAGGTCCTCGACAAGCACGGCCTTGCCCTCGGCATCGGTTAGCGGAATGCACCAGTTCGGGTATTGGTCGTGGCTCGTGCCCGGCTGGTTCTGGGTACGACGATCGCCGACCATGTCCACCAAGGCCTCACACTTCAGCGCGGATGGCGTGTGGTCGAGGAAGCGGTGCAGGCCCGTGACCAGTGCGTCAATTGGTGGCAGATTATCGCGAGTAAGGGACTGAACATCCATGTCCGCAGCAGCCGTGTCACCAAAGCAGCCAGCTTCCTTGGCAGCGCCCAGAACCTTTCGAATCCACTCGAAGTCCCGGCGGTCTTCCTCCGCGACGTCGGAAAGCAATAGCCCCAGGCGTTCCCGTAGCTTGATGTGCTCGCCTGCGAGGTAGCCTGCCGTCGGTGGCAGATCGTGCGTGGTGACGGAGGACAGGCACAGGCTGCGGTAAGCGCTCGGTGGTTTCGGCTGGTCGCCCTCGGATTCAAACCACACGATCGAGGTGCCCATGATGCCCCGCGAGGCCAGGTAGTCCTGCACCCACGGCTCGAAAGTGCCCAGGTCTTCGCCTACGACGACGGCCCCAGCGAGCTCGGCCTCAAGCGCGAGAATGCCGACCATTGCCTCGTGGTCGAAGTACAGGTAGGTGCCATTGACGGGGGACTCCATCCGCGGCATGACCCAGAGGCGGAACATACCCAGCACGTGGTCAACACGAATGCCACCTGCGTGGCGAAGGATTGTGCGCAGCATGTCGCGCCAGGGGCGGTAGCCGGCCTCGGCTAGCTTGTGCGGGTTCCACGGCGGCTGCGACCAGTCTTGGCCGCGCTGGTTAAAACCGTCTGGCGGTGCGCCAACAGAGATAGCAGGAGCGAGCCAATCCGCGAGGTTCTCGGCGTCCGCACCGCCGGGGTGCACGCCGACGGCAAGATCGGCCATGATGCCGATGCGCATACCCGCATCCAGGGCTGTCTCTTGTGCCTGGCCGAGCTGCTGATCGAGAATCCACTGCACCCAGAGGTGGAAGTGGAAGATTTCCTCCCGCAGAGATTCGACACTGGCGTGGTTACCCAACGGTGGAACCAACTCGATATCGTTCTCGGTTACGGCACCGGAATCAGAAGCGGAAGCGCGTGCAGCATCGCGGGCAGCAGCGCGATCCGCGAGTTCGCGCTCGGTGCACCACGACGCGTAGTCGTAAATGCCACGGCCCTCGGCCTCCAGCCAACGGTCAAATTCCGCCTGGCGTGCGCTGGACAGGGGGATCTTGTGAATTGCCCGCAATACCTTGAGCTTTGCAGCGTAGATGGGGTTGCGGTCAATCTCATCAGGGCTGTGATTGAGTTGGTGGAAAGAGTTCGCTAGCGCACGGGCTTCATCGGCCTCGTCCTTGTCCAGGTACCCGAACTCGTCGATAAGCTCTGGGCGCGCGTACAGCGGATTGACATAGCGGCGCGTGGTGGGCAGGTACGGCGAGTCTTCTACCGGAGGCAGCGGTTCTGCGGCGTGCAACGGATTGATGAGGACGAAATCAGAGCCCGCGTGCTCTGCACTGACCTGTGCCAAGTCGCCGAGGGTAGCGAAATCGCCGATACCCCAGCTGCGGCTGGAGCGTACCGAGTACAGCTGTGCCATGACACCATGGGCAGGATTCTGCACGTACTTGTCGGCAGTGGCGAGACGGTTGGGGGTTACGGCCACATCGCACTCAGCGACGTTGTCATCGTTGACTGCGCGCAAGCGATGCCAACCAAGTGGCAGATCCTCTGGAATTGCGAAGGCGGCTTCTCCCATCAACACATCGCCGACTTGGCGTGGCGGAACCAAGTGGTGCACCTGAGCGCAGGGCCATTCTGCGCCGTCCTCCAGTTTCACAGTCACGCTGACATTGCTGCCGTGCGGTACGTGAACCAGAACTCGGTGGAAGATGCCCTGGCGGGTAACTACCACGGGTGGGAGAAGGCGAGACCACTGCGCGTCTGCCCACTCACGACGGGCGTCGTTGATGTCGGCATCACTGGGATCTGGGCCCAAATCGATGTCGAGAGCAGCGAGAGTTTTTAGCACTGTCTCACGAGAGACGTGCACGAGTTGGCCCTCGGTGGAGTAGTAGGAAACCCCAACTCCGACATCTTTAGCGAGGTCGGCGAGTGGAGGGGGAAGGGGAGGATTGGAAGCTGCCTGTGTCACTCTTTCCATCATGCCAGTTTAGAAAAACTTTGCCAGTAGTAAGGTAAATCACTTCGTTATCGAAATATTTACTGAAATCACAACGGCGCAGGGTTTGATGTTCTAAGTTGATTCCTAACGAAACCAACGACGGACAGAACTACCGAAAGTAGGGGTTTGTAACTCGATGCGTGAATATACTACCGAGGCGAAATACGTCATCGGCGAGGACGAAACGATTATTACCTCGCTGCAGGAGCTGGTGCAGAAGCGCCCGAAGCTGGTGCTTTTCACCCGCCCCAAGAACTTTGAGTGGGTAAATGTCACTGCTCAGGAGTTCTATGACGAGGCAAAGGGCGTCGCTAAGGGGCTAATTGCCAACGGTGTTCAGCCGGGCGACCGCGTAGCGCTGCTCAGTGAGACTCGCTACGAGTGGAACCTGATCAATACCGCTATCTGGATGGCAGGCGCTGCTGTTGTCCCGATTTACGGCTCTTCTTCGTCTGGCCAGATTCGTTGGATTATTGAAAACTCCGGTGCTGTTTTCGCATTTACCGAGTCGCGTGAGCACACCGACCGCATGAAGCCTCTGCTGGTCGAAAAGGGCACCGAGAACCCGGAGGGTGAGTCCCAGCTGCGTCGTGTACTGGAGATTAACGCTTCCGCTACTGACACCATTAGCTACGAAGGCCGTGACATTGACGGCGACGAGGTCGAGCGCCGCATCAAGGACACCAAGGCCGACGACCTAGCAACCGTGATCTATACCTCCGGTACCACTGGTCGTCCGAAGGGCTGCGTGCTCCTGCACAGCAACTGGCTGGCGGAGGCCCGCGCCATCCTCACCAACGAGATTGGCCTGATTGCCCGGCCGGGTAACCGCATTCTGACCTTCCTGCCGTTGGCGCACGTGTTGGCTCACGCAGTGTCCCTGGCTTCGATGATTTCCGGTGCTACCCAGTCTCACTGGGCTGATACCAAGACCGTCACCCTGGAGTTCCAGCGTTCCCGTCCGCACATGATTCTCGGTGTGCCGCGCGTGTTCGAGAAGGTTCGTGACTCCGCCTACGCCTCCGCTAAGGAGAAGGGCGCATTCGGTCTGGCCATGTTCGAGCGTGCTGAGGCCACCGCCATCGAGTACTCCAAGGCGCTGGATACTCCGGCAGGTCCGTCGCGTGTCTTGAAGCTGCGTCGCCAGCTCTACGATCGCCTGCTGTTCTCGAAAATTCGCGCAGCTATGGGTGAGGCCGTGCAGTACACCATTTCCGGTGGTTCGGCTCTGTCCTCTGACCTCGGGCACTTCTTCCGTGGTCTCGGTGTGCCTGTCTACGAAGGCTACGGTCTGACTGAGTCCACGGCTGCCGTCACCGTGAACAACCCGAGCGAGCAAATCATTGGTACCGTCGGTCGTCCGGTCGGTGGCTGTTCCGCCGCTATCGCTGATGATGGCGAAGTTCTGCTGCGTGGTCCGGTTGTGTTCGACCGCTACTGGAAGAACGAAGAGGCAACCAAGGAAGCCTTCATCGACGGCGAATGGTTTAAGACTGGTGACCTCGGTGAGCTGACCGAAGAAGGCCACCTGAAGATCACCGGCCGCAAGAAGGACCTCATTGTCACCGCAGGTGGTAAGAATGTCGCGCCGGGTCCGATGGAAGACCGCATGCGTGCGCACCCGCTGGTGTCCCAGGCAGTTGTCATCGGCGATGGTCGTCCGTTCGTCTCCGTGTTGGTCACTCTCGATGAGGAGGCACTGGAGAAGTGGAAGATTGAGCACTCCGTCCCCGAGCACACCTCGATCCGTGAACTCGCTGCCTCCAGCGCAGTTTTGCGCGCCGAGATTCAGGACGCCGTCAACTCCGCTAACGAGCTGGTTTCTCACGCAGAGGCTATTAAGAAGTTCCATATTCTGGACAGTGACTTCACCGAGGAAAGCGGCGAGCTGACCCCGACCATGAAGGTCAAGCGCAACATTGTCATGGACAACTACTCGCGTGACATTGAGGCTCTCTACCAGCGTTAATTCACGTTCTGCCAGCCGTCGATAGAAAACGGCAGCGTGTTGTTACCGCGCTAGCGCCCCTCACCCCATTAAGGTGAGGGGCGCTAGAAATTTTTAAGGAGTTTTCAGTTTTCGAAAGTTGGCATTCGTCAATGTTCGTCGGTACTCGGAAGCAGAAAACTGCAAGGATGTCACCGACACCGAAGATGTCGTGGGAGGGCGGGTAATGATTAACCACTTCGATGCTCGGCTACGCCTGCGCGAAGTGACCCAAGAGCTCTACGACATTGGTGACGAAGTTGCCGAACACATCGAGCACCTTGCTCAGGCGGTTGCTGATGTAGATCGTGAGCTGGTGGACGAATGTGTCCTCGAGCTCGCTGACATCGTCGACGAGGCCGTTGAGGACTGCCGCCCTCTGATTGGTGAACTTGATGGTCTACGCCAAGCGTTTACCTCCGGCATTCGCTCGGGGCGCATCGGTACTCTTTCCTCCGCTTCGACACCGCGGCGACACCCGCATCCGGCACCGAAGTCGCCGGATGTGCAGTCACTGTCGCTGATCCCGGCACCATTGCAGCATCCGGTCGCAGTCCCTACGGTCACGCAGGCAATGATTGCTCGCTCCGATGCCGTGGCTTCTTACCTGGAGGAACTCGCCGACTGGGTTTCCGCCGAAAACATCCGAGGCGTGGAAAAGCTCGGTAGTGTGGTGCTTCCGCAGCTTTACGCGCAGTCTGGCCGCCGTGCACTGTCCGCTGCCGCCGCTTGGTGTGTTGCTGTTCCCGAGACTCATCCGGCAGTTGCCAATGCGCTGCGCGGCCGTAGGCCTCCGGAGTTCCTGATGGAACGTGCCCGCATCGATGAAATTGTCCGCCGCGTCAAGCAACGTCGAGCCAAGGAGCATGCGTGAGCGAAGCCTCCGCACACACCGATTCCTTCGGTGTCTACTTACACGTCCCATTCTGTGCCACCCGTTGTGGCTACTGTGATTTCAACACGTACACGCCAGGTCAGCTGGGCAGTGGTGCAACGCAGGGAGATTACCTCGATGCCATCGTGGCCGAGCTTGAGATGGCCGTCGTAAAGCACCCCGAACTCGCGCGTGGCGCCGATACCGTGTTTATCGGCGGTGGTACGCCGTCGATGTTGGGGGCGAGTGGTCTTCGTCGTCTGCTCGACGGTGTGCGCAACAGCTTTGGGCTTGCCGACGATGCCGAGGTCACCACCGAGTCGAATCCCGAGTCGACCTCCCCGGAGTTTTTCGAAGGCTTGGCCGAGGCAGGGTTTACCCGGGTGAGTCTGGGCATGCAGTCGGCTGTGCCGCATGTGCTGGCCACTCTGGATCGTACGCACACGCCGGGGCGTCCTGCGGCGGCAGTGGCGGAGGCACGCGCGGCCGGCTTTGAGCACATCAACCTCGACGTTATCTATGGCACGCCAGGGGAGTCGATGGCGAACCTCGATACGACGTTGGAGGCAGTCCTGGCCACGGACGTCGATCATGTTTCGGCGTACTCACTGATCGTCGAGCCGGGTACCGCGATGGCGCGTAAGGTCCGTCGTGGTGAGCTGCCGATGCCTGACGACGACGATCTCGCCGACCGCTACGAGCGCATCGATGCCGCACTGAGTCAAGCCGGTTTTTCCTGGTACGAGGTGTCCAACTGGGCAAAACCGGGCGGCCAATGTCGTCACAATATGCTCTACTGGCGCGATGGAAATTGGTGGGGTGCGGGCCCCGGTGCACATTCGCACCTGGATGGCACGAGGTTTTACAACGTCAAGCATCCGGCTCGCTACGCGGCGACCATTTCCGGCGGAGAATTGCCGATTAAGGATTCAGAAGGGCTAACGGCCGAGGATCGGCACACTGAGAAGATTATGCTGGGCCTCCGCTTGGCCGAGGGTATCGATGCCAATCTGCTCGGTGAGGATGAGCTGGGCAAGGCACGTCGGCAAGCGGAAGCGGGCATGGTGGAGTTTGTTTCCGTCGATGGCGGCCAGCGGATTCAGCTGACCAATCGCGGTCGTTTGCTGGCCGACGCAATAATTGTTGACATCCTTAGTTAAACTATCCGCATGTCATCTCAGACGGATAAGCGCAGGCAGGAAGTTCTTCGGGCAATTGTCTCGGATTACGTAGCTTCCCAGGAGCCGGTCGGCTCGAAGGCTCTGGTGGAGCGCCACAATCTGGGTGTGTCCTCGGCGACCATTAGAAATGACATGGCGGTGCTGGAGGCTGAAGGTTATATCCAGCAGGAACATGCATCGTCCGGGCGTATCCCGACTGAGAAGGGCTACCGCCTTTTTGTGGACAATCTTTCGCAGATTAAGCCGCTGTCCCGGGCCGAGCGCCGAGCTATCCTCGAGTTCCTCGAAGGCGGCGTCGATTTGGAGGACGTTCTGCGTCGCAGTGTGCAGCTGCTGGCTCAGCTAACCCGCCAGGTTGCAGTGGTGCAGGTGCCGACGCTGGAGGTCTCCCGCGTCCGGCACTGCGAGGTCGTACAGCTCGCCGACGCGCGATTGTTGCTGGTAGTCATCACTGACACCGGGCGCGTGGAGCAGCGCAATGTTGAGCTGCCAGCACCGATGGATCCCGATCTCGTGCCGCTCTTGCGTGAGCATTTCAACCGCGCAATGTCGGGGCACACGCTTGCCGACGCGTCGATTGCGATCTCCGATCTTGCGGCTAACGCCCCGCGTGATTTGCGGGATGTGCTTATTCGCTGCTCGACGGTGCTGGTGGAGTCGTTGATTGAGAAGCCGAATGACAGACTCATCCTGGCCGGAGCGTCGAATTTGACCCGTGGTAATATGGCCGGTCGCTTACCTTCTACGTTGCCCATGGTTCTTGAAGCTCTCGAAGAACAGGTGGTCGTGCTGAAACTGCTGTCGGCCGCGCAGGATTTGCACCACGTTCGCGTTTCTATCGGTGAGGAAAACGAGGACGAGGAGCTGCGCGCTACCTCAGTTGTTTCAACCGGCTATGGCACCGGCACCGAAATTTTGGGTGGCATGGGCGTAGTTGGCCCCACATTTATGGATTATCCGGGAACAATTTCCTCGGTTGCTGCTGTTGCACAGTACGTTGGCCGGGTATTGAAAGGAAGTAGCTAAAGTTGGCACGCGACTATTACGGCATCCTCGGAGTGGAGAAGGACGCTACGGACGCTGAGATTAAGAAAGCGTACCGAAAGCTGGCGCTCAAGTACCACCCAGACCGTAATCCGGGTGATGAAGAAGCTGCGGAGAAGTTCCGTGAGGCATCTGAGGCGAACGAGGTCCTGCTGGATCCTGAAAAGCGCCGGATTGTGGATATGGGAGGAGATCCTCTCAATCCGCAGGGCGGTATGCCAGGCGGTGGCTTCGGCGGTTTCGGCGGCGGCGGAGTCGGCGATATCTTCGAAGCATTCTTCGGCGGTGCGGGCGGTACCCGCCAGCGCCGCTCGCGTGTACAGCCAGGTGCAGATGCACTGCTGCGTATTTCTCTGGGCCTCGATGAGGCATTCACCGGTGTCCGCAAGCCCATCACGGTAGACACCGCGGTGCTGTGTGAGCAGTGCGAGGGAACTGGCTCGAAGTCCAAGTCCAAGCCGAAGATGTGTACCAGCTGTGATGGCACTGGCGAGATTCAGCAGGTCCAGCGTTCCTTCCTGGGCAATGTGATGACCTCGCGGCCGTGCCCGACTTGTGAGGGCACCGGCGAGATCATCCCCGATCCGTGTAACAACTGCGGTGGCGATGGCCGCGTCCGTGCTCGCCGTGACCTGACGGTCAACGTTCCGGCAGGTATCTCTGATGGCATGCGTATTCGCATGGCAGGGCAGGGCGAGGTCGGTCCGGGCGGTGGCCCGGCGGGTGACCTCTACGTGGAAGTTGCCATGGACCCGCACCCTGTATTCGAGCGTGAGGGCGATGATCTGCACTTTAACGTGCAGGTGCCCATGGCTGATGCCGCACTTGGTACCGAGTTTGAGGTCGACGACCTGCTCGGCGAACCAATGACCATCAAGGTTGATTCGGGCACCCAGCCGGCAGAGCAGATTTGTCTGTCGGGTAAGGGCATGCCGCATCTGCGCGGCGAGGGCAACGGCGACGTGGTCGCACACGTCGATGTCACGGTGCCGACGAAGCTGGACCGCAAGTCCCGCGAGCTGCTGGAGAAGCTACGCGAGCACCGCGATGATGATGCCAAGGTGGCAGACTCGAGTGAGCGCAACGGTTTCTTCTCCCGATTCCGCCGCCGTTAGAACACGCCATCCCCAAAGCCCCCTCCAGTGAGTGTGAAGCACACATGAGTTTGCCCGTATTCCTCGGTGAGTTCACCGAGCTGCCGCGCCCGGAAGAAATCATTCGAATCCTCGGGTCGGAGGCAAAGCACATCAGCGTTCGCAGGCTGAAGGAGGGCTCGGAGATTCTTCTTGCCAATGGTGCGGACAAGGTGGTGCGGGCACAGCTCATGCACGTAGATCCTCGTGAGGTTCACGTTCGTGTGGTTGCCGCTGAGGAACGTCCACGTCCGCGCCCGCACGTCACTGTGGTGCAGGCGCTGCCGAAGTCGGATCGTGCTGAGCTTGCGGTCGATTTGATGACCGAGGCCGGGGTCGATGAGATTATCCCCTGGGCGGCCGTGAATTGTGTGGCCCGATGGCAGGGTACCGCGAAGGTCACTAAGGCCCGCGCCAAGTGGCAGTCGGCTGCGCGCGAGGCAGCGAAGCAGGCTCGTCGTGCATGGATTCCGCCGGTCGCTGACCTGCATAGCTCCGCTGATATTGAGCAACTCATCCGGGAAACCACGTCAGCAGGTGGTGTGGCAGCAGTTTTGCACGAGGAGGAAACAGCTCCGTTCGTGGACTTCGCCGCGCAGGCAGCAAACGCTGACAAGGTTCTTTTCATCGTCGGCCCAGAAGGGGGAGTCAGTCCTGGGGAACTCGAGGCCTTCCGCGCCGCAGGTGCTAGCTCGGTAGTACTCGGCCCGACAGTTCTCCGCAGCGCCCTCGCGGGAGCTGCTGCTCTTTGCGCACTGGGCCCGTTGACAAAGCGCTGGGGCGGCGCACCCACGCCTGGTCAGTAGGATAGACGCATAATGACAAAGTATTCAGTAACTGCTCGTACCACTGCCGTCGTCGAGCTCGATGACAATCTCGCGCCGATTGTGGTCGGTCATGCGGATCAGAACCTACGTCTGCTGGAATCTCTGCTGGCAGCGGATATTCATGTCCGCGGCGGAGTTGTGACAATCAAGGGTGCTCCGGCGGATGTTTCGTTGGCTGTCCGCGCTTTCAAGGAGTTAGAGGCAATGGCCCGTCGTGGGCACGAGCTCTCCCCGGAGTCGGTGCGGCACGCGGTGGGCATTGTGGATCGCGGGGAGAAGTCCGCCAGCGAGGTGCTCGGTGGCGGCATCGTGACACATCGTGGCAAGACCGTGCGTCCCAAGACTGAGGGACAAAAGAACTACGTCGATGCCATCGACCGCTATAACGTTGTTTTCGGTATCGGCCCCGCCGGTACGGGCAAGACCTTCTTGGCCATGGCCAAGGCGGTTGCTGCACTGAAGAATAAGCAGGTAGAACGCATTATTCTGACTCGCCCCGCAGTGGAGGCGGGTGAGAACCTGGGCTTCCTGCCGGGTACTCTGCACGAGAAGATTGACCCCTACCTGCGCCCATTGCACGATGCGATGCGCGAAATGCTTGAGCCAGAGCTGATTCCAAAGCTGATGGAAACTGGGGTAGTGGAGGTCGCACCGCTGGCGTACATGCGCGGTCGTACCTTGAACAATGCGTTCATCATTCTCGACGAAGCACAGAACACTACTCCGGCGCAGATGAAAATGTTCCTCACCCGCCTGGGCTTCGGTTCGAAGATGGTCATCACCGGTGACGCCAGCCAGGTCGACCTGCCTCGGGGGCAGAAGTCCGGTCTGGCCGTCGCCCGTGAGGTGCTGCGCGGCGTGCCGGGAATCGCTTTTCCGGCGCTGGCCGCTGCGGATGTGGTGCGCAACCCGCTGGTAACCGCAATTGTCGAGGCCTACGATGACTACGATGCCTATAACGAAGGTATTGAGCAGGGCACCGAGTCCCCACAAAAGCGACAGTCCGCCACAAAGCGATAAAGGACGCTGAAATTACATGAGCATTGAAGTTTTCAACGAGTCCGGTCAGGGCGTCAATGAAGAGTCGCTTATCGACGTTGCCCGTTATGCGCTGGGCCGCCTGGACGTGCATCCGGCAGCTGAGCTGAGCATTCACATTGTCGACTTGAAGACGATCGAAGATCTCCATGTGCGCTGGCTGGATCTGCCGGGTCCGACGGATGTGATGAGCTTCCCGATGGATGAGCTCACTCCTGGCTCTGGCCGACCAGATGCAGCTAGCCCAGGGCCTGCAATGCTGGGCGACATTGTGTTGTGCCCGGAGTTTGCCGCGGGGCAGGCGGAGCGTGCAGGTCATCCGCTAAGCCACGAGTTGGTTCTGCTCACCGTGCATGGTGTGCTGCACCTGTTGGGTTATGACCATGTCACGGCGGAGGAAGAGCGTCAGATGTTCTCCCTGCAGAATGGCCTGTTGGCGGATTGGTACGACGACATCGATCGTCGTGGCGTGAGCTTTTCCGAAAAACCAATTAACCCCAATGCGTTCCCGGAGCGTTCTAACGAGCGATGATCACTTTGATAATTGTCGCCGTTGCGGCGATGATCTGCGCTGGCGGACTTAACACAGTCGAAACTGCGGTCGCAGGGATTTCCCGTGCGCGCGTGGCCGAGCTGCAGCGTGACGAGGTCGCGGGTGCTAATGCGCTTCTCAAGGTCGTAGAAAATCGGGCTCGGCACGTCAATGTGCTGGTGATTTTGCGTACGCTGTGCGAGTCAATAGGTGCAGTGACGCTGGCGGCGGTCTGTCTCAAGCTTTTCGAGCCGGAGCGCTGGGCCATTGTGGCTGCAGTGGTGTTGCTGGCTCTGTTCACCTTCCTGGTCCTCGGGGTGTTTTCCCGCACCATGGGTCGGAAGAATCCGTACTCGATTTCCCTCGCCACCGCGGTCGTCCTGAGTTTTATGGCCAAGGTGTTGGGGCCACTGGAAAAGTTGCTGATTTGGTTCGGCAACATCATCACACCTGGTGGTGGCTTCCGCGATGGCCCGTTCGCCACTGAAGTCGAGTTGCGCGAGATGGTCGATATCGCCCAGGAGCGCGGCATTGTGGAGCACGATGAGCGCCGCATGATTCAGTCTGTGTTCGATCTCGCGGAAACGTCGGCACGCGTTGTTATGGTTCCGCGCCCAGAGATGGTGTGGATTGAGGCGGATAAGCACTGTGGTCAGGCAGTGGCCCTATGCGTGAAGTCGGGTCACTCGCGACTGCCGGTGATTGGCGAGAGCGTTGAGGACATCGTCGGCGTCATTTACTTGAAGGACATTGTCCAGCAGACGTACTCGCGTACTGATGGCGGCCGCGGTGTTCGCGTCTCCGAGGTCATGCGTGACTGCGTTTTCGTGCCCGATTCCAAGCCACTGGATGATCTGCTCGATGAAATGCAGCGCACCCGCAATCACATCGCCATTCTCATCGACGAATACGGATCGGTCGCCGGTCTTATCTCTATTGAGGACATCCTCGAGGAGATTGTCGGTGAGATTGCCGACGAATACGACGAGGCCGAGCAGGCCCCCATCGAACCACTGGGGGATGCCTCCTACCGCGTGCAGGCGCGCCTCAGCTTGGGCGAGCTCATAGAGCTTTACGACGAAGCCCACGGGCGCCAACTCGTCTTCGATGACGAGGTCACCGATGAGGTGGATACGGTCTCCGGTCTGTTGGCATATGAGCTTGGACGTGTGCCACTGCCCGGTTCGTACGTAGAATATGCAGGACTGAAGTTTACCGCCGAGGGCTCGCGTGACCGTCGTGGTCGTATGCGGGTACGCACTGTGGTGGTGGAGCCGACTGCGGAGTTTTACTCCGAGGAAGAAGATACTGATGGGCAATCTTGATGACATGCTGGCCAATGCTGGACTTGGCGGAGATGCTGATGATTACAGTGCGCCGGAGGGCTTTCGCTCTGGGTTCGTTTCCATTGTGGGGCGTCCGAATACCGGTAAGTCCACGCTGACCAATTCCCTGGTGGGCGAGAAGATCGCTATTACCGCTAACCAGCCGGAAACCACGCGTCATCCAGTCCGAGGTGTAGTCCACCGCGAGAACTGTCAGATTGTTGTCGTGGATACGCCAGGTCTGCACAAGCCACGCACGCTGCTCGGTGAACGCCTGAATGACATGGTTCAGGAGACCTACTCCGATGTGGACTTGGTCGCGATGGTCGTGCCTGCCGACGAGAAAATTGGTCCCGGTGACCGTTGGATTTACGAGAACGTCTCCAAAGGTTGCAAGAACATCATGGGCATTGTGTCCAAGGTGGATAAGGTCTCGCGCGACACCATTATTGAGCGCCTGATCGAGCTGCAGGAGTTGCTCGGTCCGGATGCTGAGTTGGTTCCACTGTCGTCGAAGTCCGGGGAGAATATCAATACGCTGATTGATGTCATGGCTTCCCAGTTGCCGGAGGGCCCACGCCTGTACCCAAAGGGGCACATCACCGATGAGGATCTGCACACCCGGATGGCGGAGCTCATTCGCGAGGCGGCCCTCGGCGGTCTGCGCGATGAGTTGCCGCACTCCGTGGCAGTCCAGATTGATGAGGTGCTGCCGAACCAGGACCGCGAAGGCGTCCTGGATGTCCACGCCGTTATCTATGTCGAGCGTTCGGGGCAGAAGTCCATCCTCATGGGGCGCGACGGTCGACGCATGGGCACCACCATTCACAAGGCTCGTAAGGAACTCATTGCGCTGCTCGGTCAGAATGTTTACCTCGACCTGCGCGTGAAGGTGCTGAAGGACTGGCAGTCGGACCCGAAGCAGCTGGGCAAGTTGGGATTCTAAAAAGTTGGTCGAGCCGTATCGCGACCGTGCGCTGGTCGTACGCCGCTACGACCTCGGCGAAGCCGATCGCATCATCGTCCTTTTCACCCGCGACCACGGCCTAGTCCGCGGTGTCGCCAAAGGCGTGCGGCGCGCGAAGAGCCGCTTCGGCTCCCGCCTCTCACCATTCGTCGACGTGGATGTCAACATCTACCCACGCCGAGGACTGTCCACTATCGCAGGCGCAGATACCGTGCGCACGTGGGCAGCACCGCTTGTCGACGACTATGCGCGCTACACCTGTGCGTGTGCAGTCCTGGACGTCGCCGAACGCATTGTCGGCGAGGAGCAAGTGCCGGCTCCCGAATTGTGGGATCTCACCACTCAATCGCTCGACGACGTTGCGGCCGGTCGCCATCGCCCCGATTTGTTGCTGACCTCCTACATTCTGCGAGCAATGGCGCAGGCCGGTTGGCAGCCAAGCCTCTTTGAATGCGCAGGCTGCGGCAAAGCCGGGCCTCATCATGCGTTTTCTCCCGCATTAGGTGGAGCAGTGTGCACTAACTGCCGGCCACCGGGTGCAGATACTCCGCCGACCGAGGTTCTGCATCTGATGTGGCAGCTTGCTCATGAGCAATGGGCGGGCATCGATACGTCGTCAAGCGATTTTGAGGGGCGGATTGCGACGGCGCGTACCCTAACGGCGAAGTACCTGCAGTACTACCTGGGCCGCCGGGTGCCGGCGCTGGAACATGTGGATGCTTTTTGGCAGTAAACAGTAGCGGTGGGGCACAATAGGAAGCGTGTTGAATCCTCCTGTACCGCAGCAATTCGTGCCCAATCACATCGCGCTCGTGATGGACGGCAATGGTAGATGGGCCGAACAGCGTGGGCTCAAACGCACCGAGGGGCACAAGCGTGGTGAGGCCGTGCTGATGGAGTGCGTCGATGCTTGTTTGGAGATGGGTGTCAAGCACCTGTCGGCCTACGCATTTTCCACTGAGAATTGGCGTCGTTCGGTCGATGAGGTCCGATTCCTCATGGGCTTTAATCGCGACGTGCTGCGCCGACGTCGTGATGAGCTGGATTCGAAGAACGTTCGCGTGCGTTGGGCAGGGCGTCGCCCGCGACTGTGGCGCTCGGTGATTAAGGAACTTGAGATTGCCGAGGAGCAGACGAAGGACAATGACGCGCTAACTCTGTATATGTGCGTCAACTACGGTGGTCGCGCTGAAATTGTTGATGCTGCTAGAGAGATTGCTCGTCAGGCAGCAGCGGGGGAGCTCAGCGAATATGACTTGACCGAGAAGTCTTTCGCACAGTTCCTGGATGAGCCGACTATGCCGGATGTCGATCTGTTCCTGCGTCCGTCGGGTGAGCAGCGCACGTCCAACTTCTTGATCTGGCAGTCCGCCTATGCGGAGATGGTCTATCAGGACAAGCTTTTCCCGGATTTCGGTCGGGATGACATGCGCGCCGCAGTGGTGGAGTACGCAAAGCGCGACCGTAGGTTCGGCAAGGCCTAGAGCCGATATTTTTTTAGGGGGGGGGGAGCCCGGGCTACTTCTTCTGGCAGTCCCTACACAGGCCGAAGACCTCAGCAGTGTGCCCGGTCAGATTAAAACCGTGCTCCTCCGCAAGGCTGTGAGCCCACTGCTCGACAGGGCCGCCGGCGACTTCAACGGTGCTGCCGCAATCGGTGCAGACCAGGTGATGATGGTGGTGGTCACCGCACAGCCGGTAGAGAGCCTCTCCGGAGGCATTGTGCAGAACATCGACAATGTCCATTTCTGCAAGGGACTGGAGCGTCCGATAAACCGTCGTCAAGCCGACCTTGTCCCCACGTTCCGTCAGCGACTTATGAATGTCAGCAGCGGAGCGAAAATTAGGGGCCTCACTCATAATCGACACGACGGCGCGGCGTTGGCGAGTACTGCGCTGGCCGATGCGGGTTGCGGCCGGCCGCGCGGGGGCGTGTGCCCCGGTGCTAGCGGGGGAGCCCGTACCACGTGGGTTTTCGCCAGAACTAACTTCGTGCATATCTTCGCCAGCCATGTAACCGACACTACCCGGTATCGGTTGGACAAGATGCGCTAGAGTATAGGGGAACTTTTAACTGGCCTGTTGGGGTCAGTACATTTTGCTTTTCAATATGTCGTTCGCCGCACGGAACGGGCTGAATTGTGTGCCCGGAAAAGGCGTGTGGTGTGCGATGCGAAGCCATTTATAAGGAGTGGTCTAGACCGTGGCACCTAAGTCAGTTGTCGATACCGTCGCCAACCTGTGTAAGCGCAGGGGGTTCGTTTACCCGTGTGGTGAAATTTACGGCGGTACCCGCTCGGCATGGGATTACGGTCCCCTGGGTGTGGAGCTGAAGGAAAACATCAAGCGCCAGTGGTGGAAGACCTTCGTCACCGGCCGTAAGGATGTCGTCGGCCTGGATTCCTCCATTATCCTGCCGCGCCAGGTCTGGGAAGCTTCCGGCCACGTCGCTACCTTCACCGACCCGCTGGTGGAGTCCCTGCACACCCACAAGCGCTACCGCGCTGACCACCTGCTGGAGGCCTACGAGGCCAAGCACGGTCACCCGCCGGCCAATGGTTTGGCAGACGTTCCGGACCCGGAGACCGGTCAGCCGGGCAACTGGACCGAGCCGCAGATGTTCTCCGGTCTGATGAAGACCTTCCTCGGCCCGGTCGACAATGAGCAGGGCCTGCACTACATGCGCCCGGAGACCGCTCAGGGTATCTTCGTCAACTTCAAGAACGTTATGACCACAGCTCGCCTGAAGCCACCGTTCGGTATCGGCCAGACCGGTAAGGCATTCCGCAACGAGATCACCCCGGGTAACTTCATCTTCCGTACCCGCGAGTTCGAACAGATGGAGATCGAGTACTTCGTCGCACCGGATCAGGCGGAAGAGAAGTTCGATGAGTGGGTCGACGCCTGCTGGAACTGGTTCATTGACCTGGGCGTTAACCCGGAGAACATGCGTCAGTTCGACGTTCCGAAGGACGAGCGCGCTCACTACTCTGCACGCACAATCGACTTCGAGTACCGTTTCCACTTCCAGGGCAACGAGTGGGGCGAGCTGATGGGGGTCGCCAACCGTACGGACTACGACCTCGGCTGCCACATCGAGCACTCCAAGGAAGACCTGCGTTACCACGACCAGGTCACCGGCGAAAAGTACGTTCCGTTCGTCATTGAGCCGTCCTTCGGTCTGACCCGCGCCCTGATGGCCTTCCTGTGTGATGCCTACACCGAGGAAGAGGTGCCGAACGCAAAGGGCGGCACCGACACCCGTACTGTGCTGAAGCTGGACCCGCGTCTGTCGCCGGTTAAGGTTGCTGTTTTGCCGCTGTCGAAGAAGGACACCCTGACTCCGACTGCTGAGGCTGTCGCCGACAAGCTGCGCCAGTACTGGGCCGTCGATTACGACACCTCCGGTGCTATCGGCCGTCGTTACCGTCGCCAGGATGAGATCGGTACTCCGTTCTGTGTCACCGTTGACTTCGATACTCTCGAGGACAACGCTGTGACCGTCCGTGACCGCGACACCATGGAGCAGGAGCGCGTCAAGATTGACGAGCTGGAAGGCTACCTCGCAGCTCGCCTGGTGGGCTGCTAATGGCCGAAGAAGTTTTTTGGGAATCCTATAGTCTCGGCGACGGCTCTCGGGAAAAATCCGAGCAAACCTGGCCGATTCTGAAGGAAAGCACCGAAGTCGGCACGTACATCCGTGATGAGCAGGGCGATCGCCTCAACACCCCGGAAGGGGAGTGGGTCATTGATGCCTCTGCTAATCACCGTGTTTCCGCCACGCTTCCCGACGGCCGCGTGTTCTCGACCGTTGCTGCTGACCGTGACAAGATTTCGCGAGCCAAGCAGCTTTCAGTGACCTTTGGGCCGGATCGTCCTGAAGGCAAGCTGGTGTGCGAGGGATCGACGAACTACGTCATCGAGAATGCGAAGACCGGCGAGAAGTGGGGCCAGTTTACCGGTGCGTCCCGTGGCGTGCGCCACGCAGAGGTGCAGTTCGACACCGATGAGGGCCGTGCGCTGCCGGAAGAGGAGAAGATCTTCCTGGTCTACAGTGCTCGTCGAGTGCTGGAGTCCCGCATGGTTTCCTCTACCTGGATTCTCACTGTCTGCTTGCTCTTGCTGATTGCCTATATGATTTGGGTGTGGATCGTGTAGCAACTATTGCAGACGGCGTCGTTTACGACGAGAACAAAAAGACCCTGTCCGACGGCTGGAGCTGTCAGGACGGGGTCTTTAGTGCTTTCTGGATCACCTCGCCACAAGGGCGTGGCTGGCAGGTGAAAGCCCGCTTTTTTAGCACGAACGCGCTAGTGATGACGAATCCGGATGAGGGGGATTCTTTCGTCCTAAACAGAGAAGGACGGGGAATTCGCACGGTCTTCGACATCGAGCGGCCAGGCTATGAGCTCGCCCGAATCGTCAGAGAGGACAGCCTAGGCCGAGGGGTATTTGGTGTCTATGCCCAGAAAGGAGACTTCCGGGGGAGTTTCGAAGACTGGCTGATTGCCGCCGCTCTGGCGACGTGGTCTGTGGATGGACCACGCCAGATGCGAATCTAGGCGGGAATCTAGAAGCCCATTGTGCTGCCGGAGCCGCCTGGTCGGCTCGAACCTCCGCCGAAACCGCCGAATCCGCCGATACTGCCACCAAAGCCGCTGTTGTTGCTGAGCATGCTGCCTAGCACCATGCCGGCGACCATCGAACCGTTGCTGCCGCCACCGCGGCGCTGATCCTGGTAGCGGCGGATGTCACGGCGAGCCAAGTCAGCGGCCTCAGCCGCGAGCTTGCGCGCACGACGTGCGTAGGCCAACGCCTTTCGCGGATCGTTGTTGGCCAAGCCCTGGGCAGAGCCGTAAGCACGCTGCGCCTCCGCGAGGCGAGTGCGAGCCTCAGCGCCAACCACACGGCGGCGGGTAGCAATTAAGTCAGCCGCGGCGCGAATGTGATTGTCGGCATCCTGCATGCTGTGCTGCAAAGTAGCGGTAGCGCGGGCGAACGACGCGGCCTTGTCTCGAGCGGAGTCGAGGGCTTCGTCGAGTAGCTCATCGGCATCGGTCAGTGCGGTCCAGGAACTCAGTGGATCCACTTCGGACTTATTGGCTGCCACACCGAGTGCTTCACGGCCTGCTTCGATGGCCGCATTGAGACGCTCGCGGTTGATGTTTGCGCCTTGCGGTGCCGACATCAGGTGCGAGGCCTCATCGATTTCACCGCGGACCTCGGCGATAAGGGAAGCCAGTCCAGCGACTGCAGCGTGAATATCGCTATCGGCGTGTTCAATGGCCTCCAGAAGACTCTCTGCCTGTGTGAGCGCAAAGTCGGTGGCCGACAGCGCATCGACCAGACCACCTTGCTCACCGGCAGGTAGGTCCGCGATGCGGCGGGCCTCAGACATTGACTGGTCAGCCTGATTCAGGTGCTCCGTGGCCATGTCGATATTGTCGGTCACAGAGCTGAGCATCTGCTCTTCGTAACGTGCGCGCAGACCGTCGAGAATTTCGCCGGCACGCGGCATACGTGAGCGCAGCTCGACACTTCGCTGAGTGAGCTTTGAAATGGTCGCTTCAGCATTCATTAACTCCTGGCGGAGTTTCTGGAAGTTTGCGGCCTCGCCGTCGAGCTGGTCATCCGCAACACCACAGGTGGAGATAATCTCCAGCAGGACACTGCGGCGCTCGATTTCGTCGGTCACGGAGCCGTCGTCAAGCTGTTGGCGAAGTGCAAACGCACGCTCGAGCGTGGACTGAGAGTGCTTCAGTGCGTTGTCGAAGCTGCGGATGCGTTCGGTGCCGAACTCAGCGCGGGCGAGGTCGAGCTCGGTGCGGGCTTTGCGAATGGACTCATCGGTACTGACAATCTCATCGTGCGCAAGAACATCGAGCGAGCTGGTGCTCAGCGAGTCCAGCGAAGAGACATCCCTGGGGTCGATGTTGCGGCCACGAGCGATCTCCTCCTCATCGCGCTTCTTCTTATTGCGGCGGCCCACGGCCCAGGTGGCGCCACCGACAACGGCGGCACCACCGAGGCCGGCGCCGAGTGCCCACCCACCGGCGGAGCCGCTGCCACCGCCTGCCTCGGCGATGGCAGCTTCACCCGCAGCTGCCCAGTTGTCATCCTCTAACAACTGCCCTTGAGCTGCTCTGTTGATGGCCTCCGCGTTGCGGGGGAAGGAGTCTCCGACGAAAGCGCCGAGGTTTCGGTCTTCCACAGCGACGACGATGACACCGCGGTTGTCGGCAGCTCCGAGGTGTTCCCAGGCCTGCTGTGCCCACTGCTGGCCCTGAATGCCGTCGAAGCTCTTGATATAAAACACCGAGAACAGGAGTCGCTTGTCGGTCTTGAGTTGCTGAATCTGCTCCTTCAGACGAGCTTCATCGCCGCTGCTCAGCACACCTGCGAGATCAGCCACCTCGCCCGACACATCTGTCGGTGCCTCGGCGTGCGACAGTGGTGCTGACGGTGTGAGTGCCAGCAGCGAAGCAGGTGCGTGAACCGGTGGCTGTGCCGGTAGCGCGGCAGTAATTAGCGGCATGCTCAGGCCGAGGAAAGCACCCGATGCAGCAAGGTAAAGGGGGCGAAACACGCGATTCCTGTCAGACATATCTACAAGGATACGTAACAATAATTACGTGGCCGGTAAATTTTCGTATTCATCTTTTGAACTCGCTCGTATTGTCGAGGAGTCTCCGAAGCAGTCATTGCTGCCCGGGGTGCAGTCCTTGGAAACCCACCGGGCGGCGTTTGCGCGAGATCGCGCCCGCGTCCTGCACTCCGCAGCGCTGCGCAGGCTGGCTGACAAAACCCAGGTTGTGGGGCCAGGGGAGGGTGATACTCCGCGCACGCGCCTGACTCACTCGCTGGAGGTCGCGCAGATTTCCCGCGGAATCGCCAGCGAGTTGGGTGCAGATGAGGATCTCGCAGAGCTGGCCGGCCTGACCCATGACATCGGGCATCCGCCGTATGGCCACAACGGCGAGCGTGCCCTCAACGAGATTGCCGCTGGTTGCGGCGGGTTCGAGGGCAACGCGCAGACGCTGCGTATTCTCACTCGCCTCGAGCCGAAGGTGCTCGATGGTACAGGTGAGCCCTGTGGACTCAATCTCACTCGGGCGGCGCTCGATGCGGCTTGTAAGTACCCGTGGACACCGATCGGTCCCGATGGTCAGCTCCGCCACAAGTACGGCGCCTACCAGGAAGATGCTGCGATCCTGCAGTGGATTCGCCAGGGCGTTCCGCACGGCAAGCAGTGTCTTGAGGCGCAGATCATGGACTGGTCTGACGATGTCGCCTATTCCGTCCACGATGTCGAGGATGGCATCGTCTCTGGCCGCGTTGACCTGGGTGTTCTGTGGGACACAGTGGAACTGGCCGCGCTCGCTGACAAGGGTGCTGCCGCATTTGGTGGCGATCCAGCGGAGCTCGTCGAGGCTGCCGGGCGTCTTGCCAGCTTGCCGGTGGTATCAGCTGCGGCGTCCTATGATGGTTCGCTGCGCTCGCTGGTCGCGCTGAAACGGATGACCTCGGAGCTGGTCGGCCGTTTCGTCACGGCTTCCGTCGCGGGTACGCGTGCTGCCTCCGGGTCGACGCTTCCGCTCGGGCGTTACGACGCGGACCTCGCCGTGCCCAGCTCGATTCTGGCGGAGGTCACCATGCTGAAGACCATCGCCGTGCTGTATGTGATGGATCTTCCGCGTCATATTCGCCGTCAGGAGCGTGAACGCGATCGTCTTTTCCGGGTGGCCGAGTATCTGCAGGAAGGTGCTCCAGGGACGCTTGATCCGATGTTCCAGTGGCTCTATTCCCGGGCGGAGAGTGACCAAGCGCGGCTGCGGGTTATCGTTGATCAGCTAGCGTCGATGACGGAATCGCGTGTAGAGCGGCTTGATCGCCAGATTGCTGGTGTGGCTGCGGCGTGGGGGTAGTGCTGTCAGCGATTACTATTTTTGAAGTATCCGCTGAAGGCTACTACTGAGGTCATCGGAAAGCGCCTTCGTAGTCTCTGCGTCGGGCTTCGCATGCATGTAATCGAGGGCTAGTCCATTTACGATAGCTGTGATGAGCCGGGCCGTCTGAGCTAGACCTCCAGGGACGTCTGCGGCGGACAGTGCTGAAATGAGATGGTCCTGGAATCTACTGAGTTCGTTCTGGTACTCCTGGGCCAGGACTTTGCGTGTTGATGCAGCGGCACCGAGGATAACCCACAGTGCTGCGTCTTCGCGCTGTATTGGGCCGATGGGGAGTAGTTCGAGCAGGGAGCGGTGGAGCTGTTCTAGCGGCGAGGTATTCGATTGAAAGCGTAGCGACGAGACTCTTTCATGCTGTCGTGCTGCCGAGCGCAGAAGTGCCCTGCTGAGTAGTTCGTCTTTCGTGCCCATAAAATACTGCACTGTTCCAGGGGCTACGCCCGCCTGTTGAGCCACTTTTCGAACGCTGACAACGTCGAACCCCTGGTTAACAATTACTTTGATTGCTGCATCGGAAATGGCTTTTTCTTGAGGTGACATCATGCTCATATCCTAAAACTCCTTTGGGGTTTCATTCGCGCCACTTCCCGTACGACTGTATGATAGTTTACTATACGAATGTACGAGGGAGTGATGGAGATGGACTATCTTGTTCTTGTGGGGCTTGCGCTTCTTGACAGTCTCAGTGCTGGAACCCTGCTGATTCCAGTAGTGCTGCTCATCGTCTGGCGGAGGATGAGGGGTGCCGAATACGTTACTTATTTAGGGACAATTGTCTTGTCCTACTTTGCGGTTGGCATCGCGCTCTTTTTCGGCCTGCGTCAGGCTTTAGACGCAGTCTCGGGCATTGCATCCAACACTTGGTTCAGTTGGGTGATGATGGTCTTGGGTATTCTGTTAGCTGCTTACGGAATCCTGGCACCGAATCCCAAGAAACGGACTGTCGAAGAGATACTTGAATCTCGGTCGGAGGACACTAAAAAAGGTTCTGCCGGTCTCCCAGCGATGGTGGGGTTGGCCTTAGCGGCAGCAGTTGTCGAGGTCGGTACGATGTTGCCGTACTTGGCGGCAATCGGAATTATTGAATCGATGGCAGTGCCTTTCGCAGTGCAACTGCTTATCCTTGCGCTCTACTGTGTAGTGATGATTTCGCCCGCAGTCATTGTTGGAGTGCTCTTCGCGGCCTTCGGAGACAAGGTCTATAACCGGGTAGTGAGTGTTATCCCCCGGTTGGAATATGAAACAAAGGTCACTGTTTTGTGGGTGGCAGCAATAATTGGCATCGTTCTTGTTGCCCGAAGCGCAAATCAACTCGGTTTTATCGGGTAGCGCTGATTCCGCAGTAATACTTTGGCTCAGTCCTCCGCGTCAGGAATTTCGCAGAAGCTCTCATAGTGGTCATCGGTGTAGTACCAGACATCCGGATCGTTTTCGGAACCGCCGCCGACAACGATGCGGCGTGCACCGCGGCTGGAATTGCCCGGGGTGGTCACGGTGTATTCGCGGTAGTAGTCACCGCGCTCCTTCGGCAGGCGTCCCTCGTAGTTGCCGAAGTGCTTGCCGTCGTGCCGCGAATAGATGTGGTCCTGGTCGGTCAGGATGCGGTCGATAACATCGTCGGCCTCCTGCGGCAGGGTATCTACTGCGCAGGTAGCACCCTTGGTGCCAGCCTTATTGCTGCCCGAGTTGGGGCCAGGTTTAGGGCCTGGTTTCGCGCTGGGCGCAGCGGAAGTCTGCGTTTCGGTATTCTGCGACCCCTGTGAGTTCTCGGATGCCGTAGAGTTCTGGTCTCCGCCATCGAGCCCGAAATAACTACCAGCCAGCACCAGGGCGGCAGCGCCTACGCCGCTCGCAATCTTCTTCCACTCAGCCATGGCTAGTATCTTTCCATATCGGTCGCCGCCGGCACGTTATGGGCTGGGCGCGGGCGGCTCGTCGGTAAGCGAAACCTCTACGGCGGAGTCGATTGGACGGGTTGGGTAAGGTTATTTTCATGGCTAGGGGAAGAATTCCGGACTCCGATATCGCGGCAATCCGCGAACGGACTCCGATTGAGGAGATCGTTGCAGAATACGTGAACCTCAAACCGGCTGGCGCGGATTCTCTGAAAGGGCTTTCGCCTTTTAAAGACGAGCGCACGCCGTCGTTCCACGTACGCCCCAATCATGGCTACTACCACTGCTTTTCCACCGGCAAGGGCGGTGATGTATTCAGCTTCCTCATGGAGATGGAACACCTGTCGTTCCCGGAGGCTGTCGAAGCCTGTGCGGAGAAAATTGGCTTCCACATTAACTATGAGGGCGGCGGCACGGGCCGTCGCGAGGAACCGGGAACCCGACAGCGTCTCATCGCCGCAAACCGCGAGGCACAGAAGTTCTACCGCGAACAGTTCTCCACGCCAGCGGCAGCGCCCGCGCGCGAGTTTCTGGAAAACCGCGGCTTCACCGCCGAGCACGCGGCCCAGTTCGGCTGTGGTTACTCGCCAGCCGGCTGGGACACTCTAACCAAGCACCTGCAGCGCCTGGGCTTTAGCTTCGAGGAGCTGGATAAGGCGGGTCTTTCCAAGATGGGGCGCATGGGGCCGATCGATCGTTTTCACCGTCGTCTCATGTGGCCGATCCGCAATATGTCCGGCGATGTCATCGGTTTTGGTGCCCGCAAGCTTTTCGACGATGACAATCTGGGCAAGTACATGAACACGCCCGAGACCATGCTGTACAAGAAGTCCAAGGTCCTCTTCGGCCTGGATCTGGCAAAGAAGGATATTGCCGCTGGTCATCAGGCTGTAATCGTGGAGGGCTACACCGACGTCATGGCCATGCACGCCTCGGGCGTGACCACAGCCGTCGCGTCCTGTGGCACCGCTTTCGGCGAGGAGCACCTCCAGCTGCTGCGTCGTCTCATGCTCGACGACAACTTCTTCCGCGGCGAACTCATCTACACCTTCGACGGCGACGAGGCAGGGCAAAAGGCCGCCATGCGCGCCTTCGAGGGGGAGCAGAACTTCACCGGCCAGTCCTACGTCGCGGTCGCGCCGGACGGCATGGATCCGTGTGATCTGCGCCAGAAGAAGGGCGAGGCCGCAGTCCGCGATCTCGTTGCTTCACGACGGCCATTGATCGAATTTGTCCTCCGCACACTTCTGGCCGACTATGACCTGACCACCGCTAATGGCAGGGTCTCCGGGCTGCGCCGAGTGGTGCCTGTCCTGGCCCAGCTCAAGGACGCGGCGTTGCGCGATGAGTATGCCCGCGAAGTTGCCGGCTGGATTGGCTGGAATGATGAAGCCGAGCTGGTGCAGCGCGTCCGCGAGGAGGCCAGTCGGCCACAGAATGAAAAGCGCACTCCCTACCAGCGTCGCCAAGAAGAGGCCCGTGCCCGCGAAGAGGCAGAGGAAGCGCGGCGCCGGCGCAACCCGGCACTGCCGTATCCAAACCCGCGGGACCCTGTGCTCTATGCGCAGCGTGAGGCTCTCAAGTTGGCAATTCAAGAGCCCGCCACCACCGGCCCGGTATTCGATGCGCTCGCACCCGAGACCTTTGGGCATCCGACCTACCGGGCGGTATTCGATGCCATCATGGCTGCAGGTGGTGCCTGCGGGGAAGCGGCCACACAGCCACATAGTTGGGCGACCGCAATTATGGATCAGGCGCGGGAGGACGTCGTCAAGCATCTCGTGACTGAGCTGGGCGTGGAGCAAATCGCCGTCGATGCAGAGACGCTGCGCCCGTATGCGCAGGCGATTCTGGCGCGGTTGCAGGAGGTGTGGGTCGGTGACCAAATTGCACAGCTGAAGGCGATGCTCTCACGAATGCGCCCCTCAGACGACGAAACCGCCTACAACTCGCTGTTCGCGGACCTGCTCGCGATGGAGCAGTACCGCCGCGAACTGCAAGCAGAGGCGGTCAAGGTCGTGTTTGAGTAGCTAGTGGCTAGCGACTAGTAGCCGCGGCGAATCCACTCTTCCAAGTGCGGAGCCTCGCGGCCAATCGTCGTGTGGTCGCCATGACCCGTGCGGACAGTCGTTTCCGCAGGCAGAGTCAGCAGGTTGTCGCGGATAGAGTTAATAATCGTGTCGAAATCCGAGTAGGACCGACCGGTCGCCCCCGGACCGCCGGAAAACAGCGTGTCACCAGAGAACAGCTCCGCGGCCTCCGGCACGTACAGGCAGCACGAGCCAGGGGAGTGACCCGGAGTGTTAATAATGACAACCTCCGTGCCTGCAATCTCCAGGCGCTGACCATGCGCGAGATCCTCGTGCGCCAGGTCCGGCCAGGACTGATCCCACAGCATCTGGTCGCCCGGGTGGACGAGCAGGGGAGCGTCGAGCTTCTCCTGCAGTTCAGGGGCCACAGTGATGTGGTCGTTGTGCGCGTGGGTGCATACAATCGCCTTTACCTTGCGGCCATCCACCGCATCAATAATCGGCTGCGCCTCATGCGCCGCATCGATGACAATGACCTCACGGTCATCGCCGAGCACCCATACGTTGTTGTCTACGTCCCACGTGCCACCATCGAGCGAGAACGTGCCCGACGTGAGAACGTGGTCAACCCTCAAATCCTTGTTCACAGCGTCACCACCGATCGCAGTACCTTACCGGCCTTCATAGTTTCGAAGGCCTCATCAACATCCTCAATGCCAATGCGCTCCGTCACGAAGCCCTCTAGTGGCAGGCGGTTCTGCAACGACAGATCCACCAGCATCGGGAAGTCGCGCTCTGGCAGGCAGTCGCCGTACCAGGACGACTTCAACGCACCACCGCGGCTAAACACATCCGCCAGCGGGATATCCAGCTCCATTGTCGGCGCCGGAACGCCGACCAGAACAACGCGTCCAGCCAGGTCACGGGCGTAGAACGCCTGCTTGTAGGTTTCCGGACGGCCGACCGCATCAATCACGACGTCAGCACCGAAACCGTCGGTCAGCTCACGCACTCGCTTAACGACGGGATCCTCTTCCCCGGTGCCCTTATCGCTCTTAGCCAGCTCCGCAGAGTTAATGGTCTCGGTCGCGCCGAATTCGCGGGCGGTATCCAGCTTCTCGTCCGAGATGTCGATGGCAATAATCTTGCTAGCGCCGGCCAGCTTGGCACCGGCGATAGCTGCGGTACCAACGCCGCCGCAGCCGATGACGGCTACCGATTCACCGCGCTTGACCTCGCCGGTGTTAATAGCCGCACCGATGCCGGCCATGACACCGCAGCCCAGCAGGCCCGCAACGGCCGGATCGGCTGCCGAATCGACCTTGGTGCACTGACCCTCGTGGACGAGGGTGGCATCCGCAAAAGCGCCGATTCCAAGTGCTGGGGTGAGGACGGTGCCGTCGGCAAGCGTCATGGGCTTGGAGGCGTTGAAAGTGCTAAAGCAGTACTGTGGCTCACCGCGCTTGCAGGCGCGGCACTCGCCACAGACGGCGCGCCAATTGAGGACAACGAAATCGCCGACGGCAACATGCGTGACCTCTTCGCCAATCTCGGAGACCACGCCTGCGGCCTCGTGGCCGAGGAAGAACGGGTACTCGTCGGTGATATCGCCGTCGCGGTAAGCCAGGTCTGTATGGCAGACACCGCAGGCCTGGATGTCAACAATGACATCGTTCAGGCCCGGGGACGGGATGTGGATATCAGTAAGTTCTACAGGTGTGCCTTGTTCGCGTGCGATAACGCCGCGAACAACGCGTGCGGTTTGCTCGGTGTTTTCGGTTCCGTTGGTTTGTTCAGACATAAGCCCCATCGTATGAACGCGGTATGAAAAGTGCATGATGGAAAGCATTTTCAGTACTGGTAGGAGCTTTGTGGGCGCTGTGCGAGGTTGCGTGGATTGTGTGGATTGCGTGGCTCTGAGAACTCACAACGGTGTCATGACGTGTGGGAAAAGAAGGTCTAAATTGACCTTTGACCTGGCGATTTGTGAGTTTCAAGGGGTCTGGGTAAAGTATCTATCCGTCGCAAGGAACGGCATGGCCGAAGTTCGGTTTAGCCGGTTCTGTGCGGTGGATATTCCTCCATAGCTCAATGGCAGAGCATTCGACTGTTAATCGAAGGGTTGCTGGTTCGAGTCCAGCTGGAGGAGCAATTAAGCCAGGTCAGAGAGTTTTTCTCTGGCCTGGTTTTCGTTTAAGAAGACGAAGAAGAGGGTTAAGTAAAGAAAAGTGTGTCTTTTCCGGG
>NZ_KV809083.1:0-10978 GCF_001812455.1 Corynebacterium sp. HMSC076C10 | reverse complement strand
CATGATGCAATGACCGCCTGACCCTACCGGCCATAAAATGCCTCGAAACTGACATAAACCTAGTCAGTAACTCTCGGTACTGTGCCAGGAACTCCGGGTTCAGCCAGCTCCACTCCGGGCTCCCCGGCCCGAGCTCAGTCAGCTTCTTGGCCGAACCAGCTAATTCCCGAGGCGCTGCGGGCACCAACCACTGCCCCGCTCAACCCCTGCGAAGTGGACATGACAAGTGTTGCGTGCCTAGCATCTCCTACGTGAACAATGACCTTCTCGCCGCGATACTGGCACTGCTGTCCGCACTCAGCATCGCGTGGGGAACCGTCATCCGCCACAACCTCTCCGGAACACTGGAAGAGGGCACCAGCACACTTCGCGGAGTGGCGAAGACCCTGAAGCTGCCGCGCTGGTGGCTGGGCTCGGGTCTGGCAATTGCCGGGTATGTATTTCAAGTCGCGGCGTTGGCATTTGGCACGTTGCTCCTGGTGCAGCCGTTGTTGGTCATGAAGCTGATGCTCACGCTCCCGCTGGCGGCGAAGGTCAATGGTCGGCGTATTTCGCGGTCAGAGATGATCTGGTCCGTGGCGCTTACTTTTGCGGTGGCGACGCTGGTGTTGCTCGGCAAGCCGACTGCCGGCTCCACCGATATCCCCACCTACCTGTGGGGTTGGGCTCTCGCCGTCGGTGGCGTGGTCACCTGCGGGCTTTATGCCGCTGCAGTTCAGTGGCCCAACACCGGCACCGGCGCCGGTGGCGGCTCAGACACCAAACAGCGCGGAGTGCTGCGCCAGAACCCGAAAGCCCTGCTGCTCGGCACGGCAACCGGCTGGCTGTACGGCTTCGTCGCGCTGCTGTCTAAGTCGGTGGTCGATACTTATGTCAATGACGGACTCGTCCAACTCCTGCTCTCCTGGGAACTCTGGTTGCTGGTAGCACTGGCGGTTATTGGCGTCGGCCTGCAGCAGGCGGCTTTTAACGCGGGACCGTTGCAGGCTTCGCTACCAGCTATGACCGTCGTGGAGCCGATCGTTGCCTTCAGCTTGGGATACATCGTTCTTGGTGAGCGCTTCCAGGCGGTTGGTGTGCAGTGGGTGGCGCTGTTCATCGCACTGGTGACCATGATTTCTGCCACTATTGCCCTGGCGGCTCGGCCGGCAGAGGCCACCTCCACAAGCGCCACAAGCGCCCCAAGCATCGCAAACACCGCAGACACCGCAGACACCGACACCACAAGCACCGCAAACACCACCACAGATTCCACCGATGCCACAGCACGGTGAGTAGAGTTCAGCTCTCCCGGGTTGCATGACCTAAATTGGTATGTGCACTTATTAAGTCGTTAGCGATTTGTCGGCCTGGCTATCCCTGCCCGGGAACTGTCCCTGGTGAGAAAGACCCGTGGCCGCTATGCACAAGGTCACCAAAGGTAGGACTCGATGGGGCGTCATTCCCATTCCAAGCGGGCAACTTCCAAGCGGGCACCCAAACCGACATCTAAGCGGAAGTCCGAACGCGCAAACAACACCAACGCCAGCGCTGCAACCAACACCAAAGCAAAGCCCCAAAAGGGCAAGAAGCTCAACTCGAACACCATCATCGCCCTGCTGTTGATCATTGGCGGTTTGGGCGTGCTGCTGTACCCGGTTGTCGCAACGCAGTGGAACAACTTCCTGCAGGCCCGCGCCGCAGATGAGTACTCCAAGCTGGAGAAATCCGCTCCTCCTGAGGTCTTGGACACCGCCTGGAACGAGGCCCATGAGTACAACGCCAGCCTCGGCGAGGTCAATCCGGGCGATGCCTGGACCACCTCTGATGACGAGTCTTCCCCGGAGTACCAGCGCTACCGCCACTACCTCGACGTGCTTGGCGAGACCGACGCGCTCGGCCGCATCGTCATCCCGTCCATCAACTCTGACCTGCCCATTTTCCATGGCACGTCGGAAAAGTCGCTCTCGCGCGGTGTCGGTCACCTCTACGGCACCGACTTCCCGGTCGGCGGCGTGGGCGAGGGCGAAGGTCGTCACGCGTCGCTGTCCGCGCATACGGGTCTGCAGAATGCGACGCTGTGGGACAACCTCGACAAGGTCAAGAAGGGCGACGCGTTCTACATCGCAGTCGCGGGTCACAAGTTGAAGTATGAGGTCCACGACGTAGCCGTCGTAAAGCCGGATGAAACCGATGCTTTACGACGCGTCCCCGGAGAAGACCTGATCACCCTGATTACGTGCACGCCTTACGGCATTAACACGCACCGCCTGCTGGTGACGGGGCATCAGGTGCCGATGGATCCTGACGAGGAGTCCGTGTTCGACGGCAGCGGTTCGCAGTGGCAGTGGTGGATGTGGGCCATCCTGGCAGCAGCGGCGGTGATCATTGCGCTGCTGATTTGGTGGCTGCGGAAGCTCTCGCGCGACGGCAAGGGCGAGCCGGCGGCCGAGCGCGAGAGCGACGAGACAGAGAATGACGAGGCGGAGGATTAGGCCCCCTTACGAAGTCGCCATCACCTTCGTCTCCTCGATTGCGTTCTTGATCTCGTTGATTCCCTTTTCAAAGATGCGCTGAAGGCCCAGCGCCAGAATCAGCGACGGGATGATGAACAGCGCCAACATGAACATCAGCTTCCAGTAGTCTGCCTCATAGATACCGGCGATGGAGCTGCGGAACATATCGATCGCGTAGGTACCCGGCAGCCAAGGGCTAATGTTCTGGACCCACTGTGGCACCAGCGGCAGCGGATACGCGCCACCTGCGGCCGAGACCTGCATCACCAGCAACAGCACGCAGATGGCCTTGCCGGCGTTGTCGAAGGTGAAGACGAACGAGAAGACGATCATCATAAACACCAGCGAAATCACCCAGCCGGCCAGCAGCATCAGGAATCGGTGCGCGGGCTCGATGCCCACGTACACCTGGAGTCCCAACACCATCAGTGTGGACTGAACCAGGCCCACGCTGGCGAAGGTGGCGAACCGGCCGAAGTATTTCTCGACGCGGGTGTAGTCATCGGCCTGCGCAGCGTTGATTTGTGCGTCACTGGTCGGCTCGTCGATTTCATCGCTGGCTGCATCGCCCTGCGCATCATCGACTGCATCGCTGACCACATTCTCGGCCTCATCATCGCCGACCTTCTGTCCGTCGCGGCTACGGACCGTGGTGCGGATCAGCACCGACGACAGCAGCGCACCGATCCACAGCGCGAGGGTCGCATAGAACGGCGCCATACCCGCACCGAAGCTCTGGACTGGGAAGACGGGGTCTTCCTCGACCTGCACCGGCGCGGCCAACTGCGCTGCCAGGGCACTTGGGTCATCACCGACGGCCTCAGCAATTCGCGAGAGGTCACCGGTGTCCTTCGCCTCTTCCAGCGCGTTGTGAATCTCGTCGAAGCGAGCGGCCAGATCATCAAAACGGTTGCTCAGACCCATCGTGGCGGCGCTGGTCTTACGAAGCGTATCCACCGGCGAGCCGGAAATCGTACCGCGGATGCCGCGAATGTCCTCGCCAATGACCTCGATGTCGTTGCTCAGACGCGACACCGGCTCCGACAGTGCGTCGATCTGCGGGCGCAGGTTCTGCTCGTAGGAGTTTTTGGCATTTTCCACAGCGGCAATCGCAGCCGTGAAAGCGTCCTTCGCCTGGCTTATCGACGATCCCGTATCCCGGCCACCACGCAAATCCGCTGCCACGGCGGAGAAACTCTCCTGCAGCCCACGGGTGCGAGCAATCGAGGTGTTCAGATCGGAAATCGCGCGGTCATAGCCCGGCTTAGCGACACCCGGAACCACTGCCCCAACGGTGTCCTCCAGGCGGTCGCGCATCGCAGTCAGGCCATCGGCCTGCTGGCCGAATTTGGCCGCCATCGCGTCAAAGGTATCTGCGGTCGCGCCGCTGGTGGCCTGGGTGCCGTCGACAAGCTCGTTGACGCGGTCGCGCACGCCTTCGTAGCTCGACTGCGTTGCGTCGAGCGCCGTGCTAACCGAGTCGCGGACATTGCCGACCGCGGCTTCCAGATCGCCTGCGACGTTGCCGTCACCCGAACCATTGCGCAGAATGTCCATCCGCGCACCAGCGTTTTCCAAAATGGAATCCGCGGTCTCCACCAGCGGCACGGTGGTCTCCACCAGCGTGGACAGCGAACGAGCAGTCTGCGCACCGGAGCGCAGCCGCGCGGCGGTGTCATCAACGCGGTTTTGCACGCGCGTCAGTGCCTGCTTGGAGTCGGAGGTGTTTAGATACTCATCCAGCGAGGTGATCACGCCCAGCCCAACACTGGCGACGACCTGCGTGAAGTTCTTGTCAATCTCCTGAATAACGCCACTCGCGCCCTTACTCGTAATGATTGACGAAAGCGCGTTCTTCTTCTCATTCGTATAGAGCGTCAGCTTTGGCGCCTTGGTGCCCCGGACGTAGAAGGTCATCAGTTCAGTACTGAAGTTCTCCGGAAGCACGATTGCCGCGTAGTAGTCACCGGACTTAGTGCCGTCGATGGCGTCCTCAGAATCCGTAATCTGCCAGTCAATTTCGTGGTTACGGCTCAGCTTCGACAGCACCTCATTGCCCAAGTTGACGTCAATCGCACCGATATCCGTGCGATGACCACGGTCATTACTGGCGACCGCAATCTTCAGCTTTTCGGTGTTCTCAAACGGCTCCCAGCTGGCCAGCACATTAAAGCAGGTGAACAGCAGCGGAATCAGCACCAGACCGAAAACCATGATGCCGGTCATCGTGTTCTGGCGGATCACCCGAAAGTCATTCCGCACAATTTCAAGAACGTTTCTCATTAGGCTTCACCTTCTGGGGAAGTCTTCACGCTTGCCGACGACACCTTCGCCTGTGGCTCAAACGAATCACCAGCATTTTCCAGCGAGTACGCATGCGGATGGGAAGTTTGGTGCTCCATGTAGGCGCGCAGCTCCTCCTCCGACATCTCGCTGAGCTCCTGGGCGTGAATCACAGACTGCTTGACGTACTCGCGCACCGCGATGTAGGCGAGGCAGAGCAGCACAAACAGGCAAGCCAGACCGAAGAACAGGGCCTTCTGATCCGGGTAGTTACGGGCCAAAATACCCAGCACCACCAGGGCGGCCACGGCGATGCCAATGGCCATGCGCATGAACAGCGTGTAGCTGCCACGCAGATTCTCCATCCGCTCGTCGACTCGCGATTGGTACTCCTCGCGGTTACGCAGCGCAAAGACGAGGTCACTGAGCTTGTATCCGCTACCGACCAGGTGGACTTCTTCGTTGTTGACCAGTCCGCCCTCTTCAAGCTGGTGGTTAACCAAGACATTGACCGAGGACAGGCTGCGGCGCAGCCAGTAACCGACCACGTAGGCGACCACTGCCATGGCCATCAAGGTGAGCATGTTCTTCAGGTAGTAATTCGAGTAGAAACCACCAATGGTCTCGCGGAGAGCATCAATGCCGTAGGTCAACGGCAAGAACGGATTCAGCGCCTGGAAGAAGTCCGGGGTCATCTCAATTGGATAGAGACCGGCGGCGCCAGGAATCTGAATAAACGCGAGCACTACGGCAATACCACGTCCCACGTGGCCAAACGCCGCCACCAAACTGTAAATAATGGCGAGATAACACAACTCCACCACGACACAGGTGAGGACGAACGCAACCGCGCTGACATGCTGCACACCAATGACGATGTCACCGATAGAGACAATCAGCGCCTGGAAAGTAGCGATGATGCCCAGCAGCAATGTGCGGCCCATGTACGCCTGGCCCACCGTGATTTCCTTGAAACCTTCCGCGTCGACTTCCACGCGGAAAATCACAATCAGAATGAACGCACCAATCCACAACGACAGGTTGGTAAACAGCGCCGCCATACCCGAGCCGTAGTGATCCACCGGGAACACGGCCTCAGTCTGGATCTCGGCCGGATCGCTCAGGAACTGCGAAATTCCCTCGGGGTCGAGGTCATTGACCATGTTCATGGCTTCGCGCTCTTCGGTGGTACCCAGGGTAAGAACATCGAGACGCGCGGTTTCCAGGCCATCGCGTACGCCATCAAGGTCAGCCTTGAAGCTCTCGAGGACCTGAGTCGCAGCGGAAAGCTGCCCACTCGTAGCGTCGAGAAGCGCGGACGTTTCCCGGACGGTGTCCTTTTGCGCGCCAAGCGCCGCCGCGTACGAACCCACGCGCGCGTTGAGCTGATTAAGGGCCCTGCTCAACTGCGGGAGTGCGTCCTTGGACGCCTGGCGGATCTGATCCGAGGCAGCCTTGCCGTCCTTAGTGGCCTGCGCCAACGCCTCGCTGGTGGCGTTGAGGGAGTCGAGAGTTCCCTGCGCCGAGCCGGAGACATTCTTCAGGCCCTCCACCAGCTCTTTATTGGTGGCGTTGCTCTCGTCGAGCGCATCGATTGTGCGCTGGATTGCCTGTTTATCCGGGCCGTTGAGCGGGCTGGCATCCAGCAGCGAGTTCAGCCCACCAATGACCTGATCCGCCTGGTTGACGATGTCCTCCGCCGCAGCCGTCGCGGAATCCGAACGGGAAATTGCGCCCTGCAGATTGCCGGTCATCGCGCCAATCGCGGCATTGGCGTTACCGGTGCCCTCTACCAGGGCGGTACTGCCCTGTAGGTAGGCGTCGTTGAGATCCGCGGAGAAATTCAGGACCTCGTTGTTGAGCTCACCAGTAATCGCCTGCACCTGCGTCAACGCATCCTGGGCATCGTCGAGGGCCGTATCTACGCTGCCAAGAGTCTTCTTGATCTGCGCAATCGTCGGCTGCAGATCGCCAATCTGCTCCTGGATAGCACCGACTTCATCGCGGCTATTGGCAACCGCATCAGCGACATCCTGGAAAGCGTCAGCGGAATTGAGACGAGCCGCATCGAACCGGCCCTGCAGCAGGCCGCCAGCTTCCTTAACCTCCTCGGTGACCGCCTTCGCAATCTCCTTATTAAAGGAAGCGGAAATCTGACCATCAATACCGGACGCGCCCTGCGCCGTGATGTGCGGCGAGATCGCGTTGATCTTCTGGTTAGCGCGGTAAGTCAGTTTTGCTGGATGCCCCTGCCCTTGAATCAGGTCAACCATTTCCTGCGAGAAATTCGGCGGAATGGTGATTTCGGCATAGACCTTGCCGCGCTTTAGGTCTCGGTCTGCCTTCTCTGCATCGGGGAACTGCCAGCCCAGTTCATGATTTTGTTTTAGTTGTTTGACCACCTGGTTACCGATATTGAGGCTTCCGGTAACCGAGGAACTCGCGCCCTTGTCCTCATTCACAATTGCCACGCCAATGTTCTCGGTGTGCTCGTACGGATCCCAGAAGCCTGGGATGTTGAACCAGGAGTACAAGGCAGGGGTAATCATCACGCCGATGACGATTACCCACACTCTTGGGCTATTGCGGAGACGGCGCAAGTCTCGCTTAAGAATAGACCAGCTAGTTTGCACCTTAAGGACGCTATCATCTTTACCCCGCTAAATACATTGGTACTAGTTTTAGAACTATCGATGGGTGGGGTGGATGGCTGAGCATATTTCCCCCACTAAAACCCCCGAATGATGAAATTCATATAACCATCGGGGTAAGGTACATCACATGCAACGCGGACTACTGCTTCTATGCCGCGGCGGGGCTTGGGTTTAAGGCCGGCTCCCCGTCGCGGGGTAAGTTGTGCCGGCCTAAAAGAAAAGTCCGAATTAGAAAGGCCCACAACATGTCTCCTTCCGACGCTTTTATTTCTGCTCCTTCTGTAATCTCCACTCCTGCTGGCGAGATTCCGGAAGGACAGCCTGCTTGGAATAAGCAGCGCAACTCCCAGATGGCAACCAACCGCTACCTGCCTTACGACCAGGAAGTTCAGGACTTCCAGCTGAAGGACCGCACCTGGCCGGACAAGCGCATTACTAAGGCACCGGTGTGGTGTGCCGTCGACCTGCGCGATGGCAACCAGGCGCTGATTGATCCGATGAGCCCGGAGCGCAAGCGCCGCATGTTCGAGCTGCTGGTCCAGATGGGATACAAGGAAATTGAGGTCGGATTCCCGTCCGCTTCCCAGACCGACTACAACTTCGTGCGCGAGATTATTGAGAAGAACATGATCCCGGACGATGTCACCATCCAGGTCCTGGTTCAGGCTCGCGAGCACCTGATTCGCCGCACCTTCGAGGCATGTGCCGGCGCCAAGAACGTCATCGTTCACTTCTACAACTCCACCTCGATTCTGCAGCGCGATGTTGTGTTCCGTAAGGACAAGGACGCAATCAAGAAGATTGCCACCGACGCCGCGGAGCTGATTAAGACCATCGCGAAGGACTACCCGGACACCAACTGGCGCTGGGAGTACTCGCCGGAGTCCTACACCGGCACCGAGGTTGAGTACGCCAAGGAAGTCGTCGACGCCGTGGTGGATGTCATCGACCCGACGCCGGACAACCCGATCATCATCAACCTGCCGTCGACCGTGGAGATGATCACTCCGAACGTCTACGCAGACTCCATCGAGTGGATGCACCGCAACCTCAACCGCCGCGACTCCATCATTCTGTCGCTGCACCCGCACAACGACCGCGGCACCGGCATCGCCACCGCTGAGCTGGGCTACATGGCCGGCGCGGACCGCATCGAGGGCTGCCTCTTCGGCAACGGCGAGCGCACCGGTAACGTCTGCCTGGTCACCCTGGGCCTGAACATGCTGACCCAGGGCGTCGACCCACAGATTGATTTCTCCGACATCGACCTGATTCGCCGCACCGTCGAGTACTGCAACCAGCTACGCGTTCCGGAGCGCCACCCGTACGGCGGCGACCTGGTCTTCACCGCTTTCTCCGGTTCCCACCAGGACGCCGTGAACAAGGGCCTCGACGCAATGGCAGACAAGGTCCGCCCGGGCGCTGCCGTCAAGGAGCTTTCCGACGAGGACCTGCGCGCGGTGACCTGGGAAGTTCCTTACCTGCCCATCGACCCGAAGGACGTCGGTCGTTCTTACGAGGCCGTTATTCGCGTGAACTCCCAGTCCGGCAAGGGCGGCGTGGCCTACATCATGAAGACGGACCACGGCATGAACCTGCCGCGCTCCATGCAGGTCGAGTTCTCCTCCGTCGTGCAGGCAGTCACCGACGCCGAGGGCGGCGAGGTCAACTCCAAGGCGATTTGGGACATCTTCGCAGGTGAGTACCTGGACCGCGAGGCTCCGCTCGAGCAGATTGCTCTGACTGTCGATGCCCCTCAGAACGAGTCGGACGCCACCAAGATCAAGGCTCACATCGTCTACGAGGGCAAGGAGCAGACCGTTGAGGGTGTCGGCAACGGCCCGCTGGCCGCTTACGCCAACGCCCTGGAGAAGCTCGGCATCAACGTCGAGGTCCAGGAATACGTCCAGCACGCTCGCACCGCAGGTGACGACGCCGAGGCTGCGGCCTACGTCCTCGCAGATGTCAACGGCACCAAGGTCTGGGGCTCCGGCATCGCTGGTTCCATCACCTACGCGTCGCTGAAGGCAGTCACCAGCGCGGTTAACCGCGCACTGGCTTAAACTCCACATAGTTACTGACTAGGTTTATGACACTTTCGTGGCAAAATTTGTGCTCAAAGTGTCATATACCTAGTCACTTTCTTTTTGGGGCAAACTATCCAGCGGCCCCTCGGCCCAACTACCCAATCAACGGGCCAGCATTGCGCACATCCGCACGGAAAGTCACCCCACCTGCGGCTACCACGCGTTCGCGCTCGATGAGAATTGAACGGAGCGTCGATAAGCGAACTGCGTGCAATTCCACCTCTTTCCACACCACCCGCGCGACATCCAGCCCCGTTGCGCGCAGCGAACGCTCGCGGTAAGTCTCCCGCGTGAGGAGCTCGGACTGAGCCGCGGGCGTCGGCGCGACCTCGCTTGCCGAATACTTGATGTGGCCATCGAACTCCACGACAAGCAGCAGGTCAGGGATATAAAAATCCACGCGGGCGAGAAAGTGCGGCGGATCGTGGCTGGTGCCGCGAGTCCAGATTTCGGCTTGCTCGTGGAACTTCAGTCCGAGCTCGAGAAGAGCGGCTTTAGTCAGCGCCTCACCGGCCGTTTCGCAGCGACCATGACAGACCGCGAGCGCACGGTGAAACAGCTCTTGACCCCGCACGCTGGGATAATGCACCGGGAGCTCCTCAAGCTGATCGCGCGTGGCGCCATGCCGCAGCGCACCTTCGACAGCCAACACCGCCGCCCGCCACGACACGGACTCCGGCCCCTTCTGCCTGAACCGGACGCGACACTCATCGAAGGCCGCACGCGCGAGCACCGCGACCCGCCGGTCCGCGAGCCCCTGCGTGTGATCCAGATGGATCTCCGAGCGCAGGCGCATGCAATAGTCGATGCCGTGGAACTCCTGACTCCCGCCCACGACCACAATCTTCGCATCGCGCACCAGCACCCACGAACCGTGCAAGGCCAGCGCTGCAGCTCCCGAAATAACGCCTGACGACGTCTCGGAGACCACCGCCAAAGCAGTAATAGCCAGGCGTTTCTCGCGGTGGAGCCCCTCCCAGGCGTGCGCGACTACATAGTGACCTCGGCAAAGCCGCTCCAGATAACCAGCTCGCGCTTGCCTTGCGACCTCGCGGTATCCATTCCCCGGCTGGTCATCCGGCCTAATGATTCCAAACTGGTCCGCCACCAGTTGCTTGCGTTTCTTGTTGACCATTTCTCCCCCGCCCCGTGGTTGTTGTCCTGTGGCTGTTGCCCCGTGGTAGTTATTTCGTCCTTATTTTTGTGGCGCTGTTTTGTGGCCCCTATTTAATAAGGCGCGGAAATTGCCCTCGCGGTTCCATTCCTTTTCGGCTGAGCACCCAGTCGGGGGAAAAACTATTGGGGCTTGCGTGGTTTTTGTAGTTTGCGTGGTTTACGGGACCCGTGTGACCGGATCCCCCGGTCCTTCTGAGCTTGAGGCCGAGCTAGTGCCCAAGTTACTGACTAGGTTTATGACACTTTCGTGGGGTAGGGTCAGGCGGTCATTGCATCATGGATA